>NZ_JBSFET010000007.1:53145-175866 GCF_053594575.1 Streptomyces sp. NPDC001880 | reverse complement strand
CCGCAATCGTCACTCGTCGTAGAGATCGCCTCGATCTTCCCGGCCAGGGAGGCCCGCCGTGCCCAGATCCGCCGTGACCGGTTCCGGACCGCTCCCCCTCCACGTACACGTACCGGCGCCTGCGGGCCCGGCAGACAGGGTGGGCGGCTACACGGTCTCGTACGCCAGCAGTGCCAGCGCGCCCAGCAGCACTACCAGCAGGGCCACCAGCATCGCCGGATTCAGCCCGGCGAACACTCCCAGCCCTTGTTCCTGCTGCAGCCGCGCACGGCTTGCCCGGCACACGGGGCAGCGGCCCTCGTTGACGGGCGCCGCGCAGTTCGCGCACACCAGTCGGTCATAGGTCATGCGCTTTCCTCCTCCCGCGCGTGCGGAGCCGCATACGCTTTCTCTCCGCACAACGCTCACGGAAACGCAACCGTTCCCCCTACCACTGTGCCAGCTCGCGCGGATTTCGGCGCGGCCCGCCGGGCATCACCCGTTCCGTCGTACTTCGGACCCGCTTCCGGCCGGTGCCGTTCCGCCATAAATCGCCCATCCTCGGACGCGCGCCTGCACGCCTCAGTCCGGTTCGCGTATGGTCACGCACACCTACTCCCGGCCGACCGTGGTGCATCCGTGATCCGATTCGACAACGTCTCCAAGACCTACCCGAAGCAGAGCCGTCCCGCTCTACGGGATGTGTCTCTCGATATCGAGAAGGGCGAGTTCGTCTTCCTGGTGGGCTCATCCGGCTCCGGCAAGTCCACCTTCATGCGACTCATCCTCCGCGAGGAGCGCGCCAGCCAGGGCATGGTCCATGTGCTGGGCAAGGACCTCGCGCGCCTGTCCAACTGGAAGGTGCCGCACATGCGTCGCCAGCTGGGCACGGTGTTCCAGGACTTCAGGCTCCTCCCCAACAAGACCGTTGCGCAGAACGTGGCGTTCGCGCAGGAGGTCATCGGCAAGCCGCGCGGTGAGATCCGCAAGGCGGTGCCCCAGGTTCTCGACCTGGTCGGCCTCGGCGGCAAGGAGGACCGGATGCCCGGTGAACTCTCCGGCGGTGAGCAGCAGCGCGTGGCGATCGCGCGGGCGTTCGTGAACCGTCCCATGCTGCTGATCGCGGACGAGCCGACCGGCAACCTCGACCCGCAGACCTCCGTCGGCATCATGAAGCTGCTGGACCGGATCAACCGGACCGGCACCACCGTGATCATGGCGACCCATGACCAGAACATCGTCGACCAGATGCGCAAGCGCGTCATCGAGCTGGAGAAGGGCCGTCTCGTACGCGACCAGGCCCGCGGCGTCTACGGCTACCAGCACTGAGCATCGAGCACTGAAAGGACGCCATGCGCGCCCAGTTCGTCCTGTCGGAGATCGGCGTCGGCCTCCGTCGCAACCTCACGATGACCTTCGCCGTCGTCGTCTCCGTCGCCCTCTCGCTCGCCCTGTTCGGCGGCGCGCTGCTCATGCGCGAGCAGGTCAGCACGATGAAGGACTACTGGTACGACAAGGTCAACGTCTCGATCTTCCTCTGCAGCAAGAGCGATGTGACTTCGACGCCCAAGTGCGCCAAGGGCGCTGTCACCTCGGAGCAGAAGAAGCAGATCGAGGATGACCTCGGCAAGATGGACGTCGTCGACACGGTCACGTACGAGTCCGCCGACCAGGCGTACAAGCACTATCAGGACCAGTTCGGCGACTCGCCCATGGCGAGCAACATCACGCCGGACCAGATGCAGGAGTCGTTCCGGGTCAAGCTCCACGACCCGAAGAAGTACAAGGTCGTCGCCACCGCCTTCGCCGGCCGGGACGGGGTGCAGTCCGTCCAGGACCAGCGAAGCATTCTGGACAACCTCTTCCAGCTGATGAACGGCATGAACGTGGCTGCCCTGTTCGTGATGGCGCTGATGCTGATCATCGCGTTGATGCTGATCGTGAACACCGTCCGGGTGTCCGCGTTCAGCCGGCGGCGCGAGACGGGCATCATGCGGCTCGTCGGCGCCTCCGGCTTCTACATCCAGATGCCGTTCATCATGGAGGCCGCGTTCGCCGGTCTCATCGGCGGCGTCCTGGCCTGCGTGATGCTGCTGGCCGGCCGGTACTTCCTGATCGACGGCGGACTGGAACTCCAGAGCAAGCTGAATCTGATCGACTTCATCGGCTGGGACGCGGTCTTCACCAAGCTGCCCCTGGTCCTGGCAATCGGCTTGCTGATGCCCGCCGTTGCCGCGCTCTTCGCGCTCCGCAAGTACCTCAAGGTGTGACAAGCGCCCCCTGGGCGCGCGGCCAACCGGCCGTGCGCCCAGGGGGCGTTGTCCTAGACTCGGCGACATGTCGGGCCCCACACAGTGTTTCGGGCCCCGCGGTGTGCGCCGCGGGGCGGCCCTGACATTGGTTTTCGCGGGTGTGCTGGCCACTGCGGCGGCCACCGGCTCGCTGCCGCGAGGCAGCTCGAAGTCCGAGGAGTTCGCGACCCGTTCCGTGGCCTCCACCGTCGACCGCGACGAAGTGGCCGACGCCGCCGCCCGCGCCGTGGCCGACGGCAAGTCAGGCAAGGAGGCGGCCGAGGAGGTCGTCAGCCGCAGCGGCGACCGCTGGGGCGCGGTGTACGACGAGCGGCAGTACGAGGAGTTCGAGCAGGCCCTGGACGGCTCGTACACCGGCGTCGGGATCTCCGCGAAGCGCTCCGACGACGGGCAGATCGAGGTGGCCCGGGTCCAGCCCGGCGGCCCCGCCGACCGGGCCGGCATCGAGCCCGGCGACCTGCTCCGTACGATCGACGGCCACCGGGTCGACAGACGCCCCGTCGCGGAGGTCGTCGCCCTGCTGCGCGGAGACCGTACGGAGGCCGCCGCGGGCACCACCGTCGTCCTGGGGATCGAGCGCGGCACCGTCCTGCGGACCGAGACGCTGCGCCGGGCCAGACTGACCACCGAGGCCGTGACCGTGCGCCGTGTCGGACACCCCCGCACCGGCTCCTCCGACTCCTCCAGTTCCTCCGGCTCCTCCGGGGCCGTCCTGATCGAGGTCGACTCGTTCACCAGGGGCTCGGGCACCAAGGTCCGCGACGCGGTCCGGGACGCGCCGTCGGACGCCGGAGTGCTCCTCGACCTCCGCGGCAACTCCGGCGGCCTGGTCACCGAGGCCGTCACCGCCGCCTCCGCCTTCCTGGACGGCGGCCTGGTCGCCACGTACGACGTCCACGGCGAGCAGCGCGCCCTCTACGCAGAGCCGGGCGGCGACACCGACCGGCCTCTCGTCGTGCTGGTGGACGGCGGCACGATGAGCGCCGCCGAGCTCCTCACCGGCGCCCTCCAGGATCGGGGCCGCGCCGTCACCGTCGGCTCACGGACCTTCGGCAAGGGTTCGGTCCAGATGCCCAGCAAGCTCCCGGGCGGCTCGGTGGCCGAGCTGACCGTCGGCCACTACCGCACCCCGGCAGGCAGGGGCGTCGACGGCCGCGGCATCACCCCGGACCTCGCGGTCGGCTCCGGGGCCGAGCAGCGGGCCGAGACGGTATTGAGTGGCCTCGGGGGTGGGTCTTAGTGCGAAAATGGCCGCACTATGGCTAAGGAAAAGGACACAGGGCGCAAGCTCATCGCGCAGAACAAGAAGGCGCGGCACGACTACCACATCCTCGACACCTACGAGTGCGGCCTCGTACTCATGGGCACCGAGGTCAAGTCGCTCCGGCTGGGCCGGGCCTCCCTGGTGGACGGCTTCGTCCAGATCGACGGCGGCGAGGCATGGCTGCACAACATCCATGTGCCCGAGTACGTGCAGGGGACCTGGACCAACCACTCGGCCAAGCGGAAGCGCAAGCTGCTGATGCACCGGGCCGAGATCGACAAGCTGGAGTCGAAGTCGGGCGAGACGGGCCACACGATCGTGCCGCTCGCGCTCTACTTCAAGGACGGCCGGGTCAAGGTCGAGATCGCGCTCGCCAAGGGCAAGAAGGAGTACGACAAGCGGCAGACCCTGCGTGAGAAGCAGGACCTGCGGGAGACCAACCGCGCGATCTCGGCAGCGCGCAAGCGCCAGCGGAGCGCGTAGGGCCGGGTCCTGCCGGGCCTTGCCAGGCATCGCCGGGAATAGGCTGGCATCGTCGCGCGTTGGTCACGTACGATGTCACTGCACTCCACAGCGGGTGCACGCATTTGAAAAAACAACATGGGGATGATCGGTTTCGACAGCGGATGTCGAAGCAGGGGAAGCGTGTCGAGGAAGCGGCAATGATCTCGTAAACCATATGTCGCAACCAATAATCGCCAACACCAAGCGCGATTCCTTCGCCCTCGCTGCCTAAGTAGCGACTTGCGAAGTGTCAGCCCGGGGGTGATCCCGACCCGGATCCTGGCATCATCAAGGGATCTAAACTTCTGGACCCGGTCACGGGGCCTGGAAGGAAATCAAACAGTGACTGAGCCCGTCGGAGACTTGTTCGCGTGATCTCCGGGGCCGAGAAAATCGCAGCGAACTGCACACGGAGAAGCCCTGGTTCCGCACCGTTGGACGCGGGTTCGATTCCCGCCATCTCCACAATTCCCATGTGAACGAGGACCCCGTTGCCCACCGGCGACGGGGTCCTCGTTCTTGTGCCGGTCAACGGCCCCCGGGGCCCCGGACCCCGACGGTCGCGACGGCCAGTGCCAGCCCCGCTGCGCAGACCGGTACGAGGTAGCCCGTCACCTGTCCGGTGTGCTCCACCATCCAGCCGCCGGTCGCCGAACCCGCGGCGATGCCGCCCAGCAGCGCGGTCACGGCCAGTGTCATGCCCTCGTTCAACTGGCGCTCCGGGGTGAGACGTTGCACCAGGGTCATGCCGGTCACCATGGTGGGGGCCGTCGCCGCTCCGGCCAGCAGGAGCGCGCCGGCGAGGGCGAGCAGGGAACCGGTCGAGGCGGCGGCGAGCAGCGGCAGGGACATCAGCGTCGTCATCCCCGTCAGGCAGAACAGCAGCCGGCGCCGGATGTCCGCGGCCGGGCGCAGCGATCCGTACAGCAGCCCGGCCGCACACGAGCCGGCCGCCTGGAGTGCCAGGATCGCGCCCCCGGCGTGGGCGATCGTGACGACCTCCATCGCGCCGAAGACCGCGCCGGTGGCGAGGAAGGCGGCGAGCAGCGCCGGCATGCCCGGGGTGCGGAGCGGGGTGCCCGCGTGGGTGCGGGGTGCCACGGGGGGTTCGGTGGCGCGCTGGGCGGCGAAGATCAGCACGCCGGTCATCAACAGGACCGCCCCGACGAGCGTTCCGGCCTCCGGGAAGAGCGTCGCGCACAGCAGCGCGGCGAGGGCCGGGCCGAGCATGAAGCAGAGTTCGTCCGCGGCCTGTTCGAAGGAGTTCGCGGTGTGCAGGGCGGCCGGGTCGCCCCGGTGCAGATGGGCCCAGCGGGCCCGGGACATCCCGCCCGTGTTGGGGGTGGTGGCGGTGGCGGCGTAGGAGGCGAAGAGGGTCCAGGACGGGGCTCCGTGGTGCACACAGAGCAGCAGGGCCAGCGAGCCGAGCGCGGCGATCGCGGTGGCCGGCACCGCGATCCTGGCCTGTCCGTAACGGTCGACGAGCCGGGCTGTCCAGGGGGCGACCACCGCCGTGGCGGCGAGACCGGTCGCGGTGACGGCCCCGGCCAGGGCGTACGAACCGCGCGAGCCGGCGATCATGATGACCGCGCTGATGCTGAACATCCCCATGGGCAGCCTGGCCAGGAGATTGCCCGCGGTGAAGGCGCGGGCGCCCGGGGTGGCGAGCAGCCTGCGGTACGGGTTGGTGGGCGCCCGCCGGGCGGGGGCGGTGCGCGGGGCGATGACCAGCAGGTCACCGGAGACGGCGAGCATGGGGTCGGTGCGCGGGGCTCTCTCGTACGGCATGGATCAACCCTCGGGGCGCACGGCCCATGGGGTCCAACACCTTCTCCGTACCGATTGACGCATCTGTGTTGTAAATTCCTGGGTGTGGCCCCCTCCGCTGCCGATACGGGCAACCAGACGCGTACCCATACCGACCCTCGGCTGCTCCGCGCCTTCGTCGCCGTCGCCGAGGAACTGCACTTCACCCGCGCCGCCGCCCGGCTCTACATCGCCCAGCAGGCACTGAGCCGGGACATCCGCCGGCTGGAGCGCGAGCTGGGCGCGGAACTGTTTGTACGCACCACCCGGCAGGTCGCCCTCACCACCGACGGCGAGCGGCTGCTGCCGTACGCGCGACGCGTGCTGGACGCGCACACCGAGCTCGCCGCGGCCTTCGCCGACCCCGCGGCCCGGCCGCTCTTCGTCGACCTCAACACCGACGGCATGACGGCCGCCCGGGTGCTCGCCCGCGCCCGCGAACTGGCCCCGGCCTGCGAACTCATGGCGCGCTTCGAGAGCGGCCTGACCTGGGCGGCGGACGAGATCCTCGCCGGGCGGCTCGATGTCTCCTTCGGCCGCGCCGCCGGACTCGACCCCGCGGTACGGGCACGGCTCGGTGTACAGCCGGTGCGGTACGAGCCGATGGCCATTCTGTTCCCCGACGATCACCCCCTCGCCGCGCACGAGGCCGTCGCGCTGGACGACCTGGCCGGCGAGACCGTCTACGCGGGTGCCGGGAACCCGCGCACCGAGGAATGGACGGACCTCGCCCGGCTGCTCTTCGCCGAGTGGGGCATCGAGCTGGCGCCACCTGTCCCTCTTGCGATCGGCGTGGCCGAATTTCAGCGGGTCATGGCCAAGTCGCCGCGGTACCCGGTTCTGTGCGTGGTCGACTTCCCTCCGATGCCGGGCACCGTGTTGCGCCCGCTGGTCCGGCCCGTACCGCTCTCCCCGCTCCTGATGGTCTGGCGCAAGGGGCTGCGCCATCCCGGCCTGGACGCCCTGCGCGCGGCCGCGGACCGACTGGGTGCCGAGGAGGGCTGGATGGTGCGTCCCGGCGGCAGTTGGCTGCCCGGTCCGGACACGGCGCTGATGCTGAAGGCCGGCTGACCCCGCGTACACCTCCGCGCCGGAACGGGGCCCGCCGAGCACGTGCCGGGGCAGGATCACGGCCACCCGGTGCCGGGTGAGGCAATGGGCGGGAAAGTTGACGTAACAGGTGGGAAATGCGGGTGAACCAGCCCTGTCACGCATGGCGCTGGATCCCCCAGGACAGCGAGGGGCGCCGCTGAGCCCGCTGCGCCGCTCCGTTGTCAGTGCCCCTTGGTAGAACGGGGGCAGGCAGGAAGACCGGCGGAAGGGGGACCCGTGGGTACCTGGGGCAGCGGGAATTTCGACAGTGACACGGCCGCGGACCATCTGTCGGGCGTCACCGGACGGCTCGTCTCGGAGATCGAGGAGGCGATGGCCGGCGACCCGGCCGGCCTGGAGCCCGACGAGTACGACGGCGTCGCCGTGCCGTGCAACGTCGAGCTGCTCTGCCTGATCGCGGAGCAGAACCACGTCGGCGCGAGGGTGCCGGGGGTGGCGGTCGCCGAGGGCTGGAAGAAGACGTTCATGGACGTGTGGGAGCGGACCATCGACGGCCTGGAGCCCAAGCAGGGGTACAAGGAGGACAGACGCGCGGAGCTGATCCGCACCTTCGACCGGCTGGTGGCCCTGGCGAAGCAGGAGCACGGGGAGCAGTGAGGGGGCGCGGGGCAGGCGCGGGGCCGGGCCGGCGCCAAGATAGCGTGCCGGGATGCCCCACGACACCCACCGCCTCGACGCTGAGGTACGGCTCCGCCCCGCCGCTTTGGCCGACGCCGCCTCCCTCGCCGTCGCGATGAGCCGTAGCCGTGCGTACATGCAGCCCTGGGAGCCCGTGCGGCCCGACTCCTTCTACACCGAGCAGGGGCAGCGGGAGCGCCTGGCCGGGCTGCTCGCGGACCGCGACGCGGGGCGGGGGATGCCCTGGGTGCTGGCCGACGAGGAGGACCGCGCGGTCGGCGCGTTCAACCTGAACGCCATCGTGCTCGGGCCGTTGTGCAGCGGCACGCTCGGCTACTGGGTCGATGTCGAGTACGCGGGCCGCGGCCTGGCCACGGCCGCCGTGCGGCGGATCTGCGAGCTGGCCAGGGACGGGCTGGGACTGCACCGCATCGAGGCGGGGACGGTGACGGACAACCTCGCCTCGCAGCGGGTGCTCGCCAAGTGCGGCTTCGAGCAGTACGGAATGGCCCCGCGCTTCCTCCACATCAACGGCGAGTGGCGCGACCACCGGCTTTTCCAGCGGATCCTGCACGACGGTCCGCCGACGGGCTGAGCGACCGGCCGCCCGGGGGTGGACGGCTACCGGCGACTCCGGCCAAGAAGATCTGGCCAGAGTTCTACCGGTGGACATCCCGGGTACGGCGCGAATCCCCGGTACGCAGCCGCACATGCCGGTGCCCTTCCCGCGGCCACGGCGGCCGCGCCGGAAGCACCTCCACGAAGCCGTATCCGCTCTTCTCCGCGACCCGGCAGGATGCCTCGTTGTCCATTTGGTGCAGCAGGTCCAGCCGCGTCAGCCCGTCCTCGGCGAATGTCTTGAACGCCCAGTCACCGAGCGCCCCGAGCGCCAGCGGCGCGACCCCGCGGCCGCGGGCGGGCGCCGCGGTCCAGTAGCCGACCTCCGCGCTGCCGGAGCCCGGTGCGGTGAACTTGAGAGCGACATTGCCGACCGGTTCACCGCCGCGATCGCGGTCCACCACCGCGAAACTGAAGCGGCTTCCGGACTCCCGGCCCTCCTGCTGCGCCCGAAGCCACCGCTCCGCCGCCGCCGCGTCCGTGACCTGCGTCAGCAGCATGGCGCGCATCCCGGGATCGCGGTACGCCTCGATCAGTGCCGGGGCGTCCTCGGCCAGCCAGGGCCGGAGCAGGAGCGGGCCGGCCGAGAGGGTGGTGGTGACGAGACCGTCGTTCATCCCGACACCGTACGGCCCCGCCGCGTGCGACGGCCCGTGGGGCAGCAGGGGTTCCGGGCCGGGCCCGCGAGGGGCACCCTGGGGGAGACCCCACCGGTGACCCCGAGGCGGTGACATGCGCATGGCGGCCAGCAAGGGCTCGTGCGACTGGCGGTTCGACTCCGGTCGGCCCTGCCTCGACCTGGTGGCGACAGGAATCGGGACCACCGGCGCATGTGAACTGCTCGACGGCGCGGAGCGGCTCGCCGACTGGCTGGTCGCCACCGGACTCGTACCGAGCGGCACCCGGCTCGACGCCGTGGACGAGACCTGGGTGGCGCGCTTCCGGCAGCTGAGGACCGGTGTCGACCGGCTGCTGACGGCCGAGCTCGGCGGCGGAGGGGCCGGGAGCGCACTGGACCGGGTCAACGCCCTCGCCGCCGAGGCACCACCGGGGCTGCGGGCCGTGCGCGGCCGGGGCGGCAAGCTGGTGCGGGCGCTGAGCGCCGACCCCGAGTGCGGGGCGCTGCTGGCCGCCGTCGCCCGCGATGTCGTGGAGCTGCTCACCGACCCCGTGGCGCGCGCCGGACTGCGCCGCTGCGAGGGCGACAACTGCCGCCGTTTCTACCTGGACACCTCACGCGGACACCGGCGGCGCTGGTGCTCCGGCGAGGTGTGCGGGAACCGCGAGCGGGTGGCCAGACACCGGCGCCGGGCGGCGGCGTTGTCGGTCGCGGGCCCCGTCGTGGCGCCGGACCCGAACGTGTCGTGAAGAATCCTCGGGCCGGATTGAACGGATCGCGGTCCGCCCGCGTATTCGAAGAGCGAGGAGCTCCACAGGGCCGACCAGGAGGTGCGGGTGCGCAAGGATGCGGCCGTAGCCGGTGATCGTCCGCACAGAGCTCGACAGCGCGGCGAGCCTCCCCCGTCGGCGCCGGTGTCCGCGGCGCCGGCACCCTCGCCGGATGCCTCCGGCGCCCCGGACGAGGAGCTGATGCGGGCGCTGTACCGCGAACATGCCGGGCCGCTGTTCGCGTACGTGCTCCGCCTGGTCGCGGGTGACCGGCAGCGCGCCGAGGACGTGGTGCAGGAGACGCTCATCCGCGCCTGGAAGAACGCCGGGCGGCTGGGCGGCGCCACCGGATCGGTCCGCCCCTGGCTGGTGACGGTCGCCCGGCGCATCGTCATCGACGGCCACCGCAGCCGGCGGGCCCGGCCGCCCGAGGTCGATCCGTCGCCGCTGGAGGCCATGCCGGCGGAGGACGAGATGGACCGGGCGCTGTGGCTGATGACGCTCTCCGACGCGCTCGACGAACTGACCCCCGCGCACCGGGAGGCCCTGGTCGAGACGTACTTCAAGGGCCGTACGGTCGGCGAGGCGGCCGATGTGCTGGGCATACCGAGCGGGACGGTGCGGTCCCGGGTCTTCTACGCACTGCGTTCGATGAAACTCGCACTGGAGGAGAGGGGGATCACTGCATGAACGACGACCACGAGTGGGAGCCCTTCGGACTCAGGCCGACCAGCCCCTCCGGCCTCGGCGGCTCCTCCGGCTCCTCCGGCCTCGGCGGCCCCTGCGGCCCCGGCAGCCACGGCAACCCTGATCGCCCCCGAAACCCCGGAAGGCCCCGTCGTCCCCGCAGCCCTCACCGCGCCGACGCCCCCTCCGGGCACGACGCCGCAGGTGCGTACCTCCTCGGTCTTCTCGACGACGCGGAGGCCTCCGACTTCGAGGCGCACCTGGCCGAGTGCGAGCTGTGCGCCGACCGGCTCGACGAGCTGACCGGCCTGGAGCCCCTGCTCGCGACGCTCGCCGAGCCCCCGGCCGCGGTGTCGGCCGCCCGTCTCGTCCCGCACGTACCGGGGCAGCCCGGCCCCCGCGTGCTGGAGCGGCTGATCGACGAGGTGGCGGCCGGGCGGGCCCGGCGCAGGCGCCGCTCCGGGTATCTGGTGGCCGCGGCGGTGGCGCTGATCATCGGCGGCCCGGTGTTCGCGGTCATGGCGAGCGGCGACGACGGCCCGGCGGCGCGGGCGGCCGGCCCGTACCCCACGGGCTCCGCCGGGGACACCCACCCCGACCGCATGCCGGAGGAAGTACGGGCCACCGACCCTCGCACCGAGGTCGCCGCCACGATCGGCATGGCGAGAAAACCCTGGGGCACCAGCACCGTGCTGGAGCTCAGAAACGTCACGGGCCCGCAGAAATGCAGCCTGATCGCGGTGTCGAAGACCGGCGAGGAGGAAGTCGTCACCTCCTGGTCGGTACCGGAGCAGGGATACGGCGCCGAGGACTCCTCGCACCCGGGCGCGAGTCACCCCCTCTATGTCCAGGGCGGTGTGGCCATGGACCGGAGCGACATCGATCATTTCGAGGTGCGTACGTTCGACGGCAGGCGGCTGGTCGAGGTCGATGCCTGACCGAGACCGGCGGCGGACCATTTCGATATGCGCGGCGGATGCGCGGCGGGTCCCCCTTCGCATAGGGTTGACGGCTGCCCAATGCACGTCAGAAGGGGGCCTCGGTGGCCGCGCAGGATGCCGCTGTCGATTCGTTGCGGGACCGGGAGATCGGTGTCGAGCAGGAACATCTCGACCGTGTGTACCACCGCCTTGAGGAGAAGATCCACGAGGCGGAATTTCTCATGCATGACGCCGTCAAGCGCGGCCAGGTCGGTACCCCGGGAGCGCTCGCCGAGCGCGACGCCCAGGTGTTCCGGGCCGGAATCCACCTCAACCGGCTGAACAGCGAGTTCGAGGACTTCCTCTTCGGACGGATCGATCTGTTGCTCGGCAAGGACGGCGAACGAGGCCCGGACGGCGCGTACACCTCCGTGGAGCCCGCCGACGACGCCGTACGCGAGGACCTGTCGGCCGATATCGCGGAGACGCTGCACATCGGCCGGATCGGGGTCCTCGACTCCGACTACGCGCCGCTGGTCATCGACTGGCGCGCCCCGGCCGCCGCACCGTTCTACCGGTCGACACCGAAGGAGCCGGGCAGGGTGGTGCGCCGCCGGGTCATCCGCTCCAAGGGCCGCCGGGTCCTCGGCGTCGAGGACGACCTGATGCGCCCCGAGCTGACCGCGTCCCTGGACGGCGACAAGCTGCCCGCCATCGGCGACGGCGCCCTCATGGCGGCGCTCGGCCAGGCCCGCAGCCACACCATGCGCGACATCGTCTCCTCCATCCAGGCCGAGCAGGACCTGGTGATCCGGGCCCCCGCCGCCTCCGTCACCGAGGTCTCCGGCGGCCCCGGCACCGGCAAGACGGCCGTCGCCCTGCACCGTGCCGCCTACCTCCTCTACCAGGACCGGCGGCGTTACGCGGGCGGCATCCTCGTCGTCTCGCCGACCCCGCTCCTGGTCGCGTACACCGAAGGCGTGCTGCCCTCGCTGGGCGAGGAGGGGCAGGTCGCGATCCGCGCCGTCGGCTCGCTCTCCGACGAGGCGGCCGGCGTCGAGGGCGCCACCACCTACGACGAGCCCGCCGTCGCCCGGATCAAGGGCTCCTCGCGAATGCTCCAGGTGCTGCGCAAGGCATCCCGCGGCGCGCTGGAACAGCCCGGCACTCCCCGTAGGACGGCAGAGAGGGACGGCCAGCTGTCCTTCGGCGACGAGGCGGACGGGGCCGAGGGAGCAGCCGGAGCCCCGGTCACCCCGACCCGGCTGCGGGTCGTCGCCTTCGGCGCCCGCGTCGAGCTGAACGCCGACGAGCTGCACCGCATCCGGCAGTCCGTCCTCGGCGGCACCGCGCCGGTCAACCTGCTGCGCCCGCGCGCCCGCAGAATGCTCCTGGACGCCCTGTGGAACAAGTCCTCCGGCCGGGGCCGCTACACCGACCCCGAACTCGCCGCCGAACTGCGTTCCTCCTTCGACGAGGACGTCTCCACCGAGACGGCCTTCCTCGACTTCCTGAACGCCTGGTGGCCCGAGCTCACCCCGCGCGGGGTGCTCGCCGCGATGGCCGACGAGAAGCGGCTGGGCCGTTGGGCCCGCCGGGTCCTCAACCAGGGCGAGGTGCGCCGCCTCGCCCGCTCCCTGAAGCGGCTCGACCGCGAGGGGAACGGACCGCTGTCCGTGCACGACGTGGCCGTTCTCGACGAGCTCCAGACGCTGCTCGGCACACCGCACCGGCCGAAGAAGAAGCGCGAGCTCGACCCGCTGGACCAGCTCACCGGTCTGGAGGAGCTGATGCCGCAGCGCGAGGAGACCCAGCGCGAGCGCGCCGAGCGGCTGGCGGCGGAGCGTACGGAGTACGCGCACGTCATCGTCGACGAGGCGCAGGACCTCACCCCCATGCAGTGGCGGATGGTCGGCCGCCGCGGCAGGCACGCCACCTGGACGATCGTCGGGGACCCGGCGCAGTCCTCCTGGTCCGATCCGGACGAGGCCGCCCGCGCGCGCGACGAGGCGCTCGGCAACCGCCCGCGCCGCCGCTTCACCCTCACCGTCAACTACCGCAACCCGGCGGAGATCGCCGAGCTGGCCTCGAAGGTCCTGGCGCTGGCGATGCCCGGCATGCAGTCGCCGTCCGCGGTCCGCTCCACGGGCGTGAAGCCGCGCTTCGAGACCGTACGGGACGGCGATCTGGCCACCTCGGTGCGCGAGGAGGCGCGGCGGCTGCTCGCCGAGGTCGACGGCACGGTGGGCGTGGTCGTCGCGATGAACCGCCGGGCGCAGGCCCGCGAATGGCTCGCGGAGCTCGGCGAGCGGGTGGTGGCGCTGGGCAGCCTGGAGGCGAAGGGCCTGGAGTACGACGCCACGGTGGTCGTCTCGCCCGCGGAGATCGCCGACGAGTCCCCGGCCGGGCTGCGGGTGCTGTACGTGGCGTTGACGCGTGCGACGCAGCAGCTGACGGTGGTCTCCGGGGAGCGGGACCTGCCCGACGAGGACGGTGTCCCGGACCTGCTGAGGGACTGAGGCGGGCCGGGCGAAGCGGTGAGCCCGCGGGGCTGACTGTTTTTCTGGTCAACCTCTGCTGCGGGGAATCACTTCTTCGGGGTCTTTGTTAGCCTGGTGTCGGCACCGGCTCGATCCAAGCCCCCGGGCCCAACCTTCGTCGCTACGAGCGACCACTTGCCGCGAGGCGAGCATGGCGGGTCGGTGCCGCTGGACCAAGAAGACAGACCCGCGTCACCTCCAGGTGGCGCGGGTCTGTTCTTGTTCGGGCAGTCCGGTGCCGCGTGGGAGTGCTCCATCTCACGGACATGGCCGGGACCGGATGCTTCCGGGACCGGTTGGGGGTACCACTGAACCCATCAAATCTCGCATAGTGGAAAATGATTTCCGAGAAGTGGCAGTCATTACCGGCTACCGGCCAGTAGGTGCGACGATCGGGAAGCGTGTCCGAGGTGAGCGCCCCGGTCGCGCGGCAATGAAGCTAAGGAAAGCGAAGGTCTCGGCCATGGCAACGGCGCCCAGCGTCTCGTACTCGATGACGGTCAGGCTGGAGGTGCCCGCGAGCGGCACAGCGGTCTCCCAGCTCACCACGGCCGTGGAGTCCTCCGGCGGATCGGTCACCGGCCTCGACGTCACCGCCTCCGGTCACGAGAAGCTGCGGATCGACGTCACCATCGCGGCCACCTCCACCACGCACGCCGACGAGATCGTCGAGGGCCTGCGCGGCATCGAGGGCGTCGTCCTGGGCAAGGTCTCCGACCGTACGTTCCTGATGCACCTCGGCGGCAAGATCGAGATGGCGTCCAAGCACCCCATCCGCAACCGTGACGACCTCTCGATGATCTACACCCCCGGCGTGGCCCGGGTCTGCATGGCCATCGCCGAGAACCCCGAGGACGCCCGCCGCCTCACCATCAAGCGCAACTCCGTCGCAGTTGTGACGGACGGCTCCGCCGTGCTCGGTCTCGGCAACATCGGCCCGAAGGCCGCCCTCCCCGTGATGGAGGGCAAGGCGGCCCTCTTCAAGCGGTTCGCCGGCATCGACGCCTGGCCGATCTGCCTGGACACCCAGGACAGTGACGCCATCGTCGAGATCGTCAAGGCGATCGCCCCCGGCTTCGCCGGCATCAACCTGGAGGACATCTCCGCACCCCGCTGCTTCGAGATCGAGGCACGGCTGCGCGAGGCCCTGGACATCCCGGTCTTCCACGACGACCAGCACGGCACCGCGATCGTCGTACTGGCCGCGCTGACCAACGCGCTCCGCGTGGTGGGCAAGGGAATCGGGGACGTACGGGTCGTCATGTCCGGCGCCGGAGCCGCGGGTACGGCCATCCTGAAGCTCCTCATCGCCGCGGGCGTCAAGCACGCCGTCGTCGCCGACATCCACGGTGTGGTGCACGCCGGCCGCGAGGACCTGGTCTCCGCCGACGCCGACTCGCCGTTGCGCTGGATCGCCGACAACACCAACCCGGAGTCCGTCACCGGCACCCTCAAGCAGGCCGTCGTGGGCGCCGACGTCTTCATCGGCGTCTCCGCCCCGAACGTGCTGGACGGCTCCGATGTCGCCGCCATGGCCGATGGTGCGATCGTGTTCGCGCTCGCGAACCCGGACCCCGAGGTGGACCCGGCAATCGCGCGCGAGACGGCGGCAGTTGTCGCCACCGGGCGCTCCGACTTCCCGAACCAGATCAACAACGTGCTGGTCTTCCCGGGTGTCTTCCGCGGTCTGCTGGACGCCCAGTCCCGCACCGTCAACACGGACATGATGCTCGCCGCGGCGCGCGCCCTCGCCGATGTGGTCGCCGAGGACGAGCTGAACGCGAACTACATCATCCCCTCGGTCTTCAACGACCGGGTCGCGGGCGCGGTCGCCGGCGCCGTCCGGGACGCCGCGAAGGCGGCCACCGGTGGCCTGAGGGCATAGGGCCGGTCCGGCGGATCATGGCCGGGGCCGCGGCCCGCGTGCTCCGGCCCGGTCCGGACGTAAAGACCCCAGGGCCGGTCCGGGCTACGGCGCGTCGTGGTTCGTCGTGCCCCAAACGCCCCTTTAGGGTGGGCGGGCGGCGCGTCCCGCCAAGGCCCGCATCCGCTGCGGAACGTTTTCGGGGAGTCGACGGAACGTCACCACGACGAGGCAGTGGCGCTTTTCGTGTGACTCCGGAGGGTGCCGGATTGGCGTTACCGCCGCAGGTGGGGGCAGGATGCGTAATCGGGCGCGAGGGTCTGACGACAGACCCGGGTCCGGGGACTGTCCGAGGGCCCTGGCAGCATCGGCTTCGATCTCACGCCTCACAGGCAAGAAGAACACGGGAGTAACAACATGAACCGCAGTGAGCTGGTGGCCGCCCTGGCCGACCGCGCCGAGGTGACTCGCAAGGACGCCGACGCCGTGCTGGCCGCGCTCGCCGAGACCGTCGGTGAGATCGTCGCCAAGGGCGACGAGAAGGTCACCATCCCCGGCTTCCTGACCTTCGAGCGCACCCACCGTGCCGCTCGCACCGCTCGTAACCCGCAGACCGGCGACCCGATCAACATCCCGGCCGGCTACAGCGTGAAGGTCTCCGCGGGCTCCAAGCTCAAGGAAGCCGCCAAGGGCAAGTAAGCCCCACAGGCGCGACGAAGGGCGGTCACCCCACCCAGGGTGACCGCCCTTCGTCGTACCGGCCCGAGAGGCCCCGTTCTGGGCCTTTACGGCCCGGTAACGAGGAACCGGGACCGGGCCGGCGGCGAACGTGGGGCCCGGAAACGGGGAACGGGGGCCCGGGGCAGCGCCCCGAACCCCCGTCAGCAGCCGTCCGGCGCCCGGTCTCAGACCAGCGCCCCGCCCGGCAGCTCGACCTTCGCGCCCAGCTTCTCCAGCTTCTCCATGAAGTTCTCATAGCCGCGGTTGATCAGGTCGATGCCGTGCACCCGCGACGTGCCCTGAGCCGCCAGCGCGGCGATCAGATACGAGAAACCGCCGCGCAGGTCCGGGATGACCAGATCCGCGCCCTGGAGGCGGGTCGGCCCGGACACGACCGCCGAGTGCAGGAAGTTGCGCTGGCCGAAGCGGCAGTCGGAGCCGCCCAGGCACTCGCGGTAGAGCTGGATGTGCGCGCCCATCTGGTTCAGCGCGGAGGTGAAGCCGAGCCGGGACTCGTACACCGTCTCGTGGACGATGGACAGGCCCGTGGCCTGCGTCAGGGCCACCACCAGCGGCTGCTGCCAGTCGGTCTGGAAGCCGGGGTGCACGTCCGTCTCCAGGGCGATGGCGTTCAGCGCGCCGCCCGGGTGCCAGAAGCGGATGCCCTCGTCGTCGATCTCGAAGGCGCCACCGACCCGGCGGAAGGTGTTGAGGAACGTCATCATCGAGCGCTGCTGCGCGCCCCGCACATAGATGTTGCCCTCGGTGGCCAGCGCCGCGGACGCCCAGGAGGCCGCCTCCAGGCGGTCCGGGATCGCCCGGTGCGTATAGCCGTCCAGTCGGTCGACACCGGTGATCCGGATCGTCCGGTCGGTGTCCATCGAGATGATCGCGCCCATCTTCTGCAGTACGCAGATGAGGTCCTCGATCTCCGGCTCCACGGCCGCGTTGGACAGCTCGGTGACGCCTTCGGCGAGCACCGCCGTCAGCAGCACCTGCTCGGTGGAGCCCACCGACGGGTACGGCAGCCGGATCTTGGTGCCGCGCAGCCGCTGCGGGGCCTCCAGATACTGCCCGTCCGCCCGCTTCTCGATGGTCGCGCCGAACTGCCGCAGCACATCGAAGTGGAAGTCGATCGGCCGGCCGCCGATGTCGCAGCCGCCGAGTCCCGGGATGAACGCGTGGCCGAGCCGGTGCAGCAGCGGGCCGCAGAAGAGGATCGGGATGCGCGACGAGCCCGCGTGGGCATCGATGTCAGCGACGTTCGCGCTCTCCACGTGGGTCGGGTCCAGAATCAGCTCGCCCGGTTCGTCACCGGGCCGGACCGTCACGCCGTGCAGCTGGAGCAGCCCCCGGACCACCCGCACGTCGCGGATGTCGGGCACATTGCGCAGGCGGCTGGGCCCGCTGCCGAGCAGCGCGGCGACCATCGCCTTCGGCACCAGGTTCTTGGCGCCTCTGACGCGGATCTCGCCCTCCAGCGGGGTTCCGCCGTGGACAAGCAGGACATCGTCTGTGCCGGTCATGAATCTCGCGTTCCGGAGTGGTCGGGCAGGGGGCCAAACGAAAGAGTAATGGCCCACGGCCCCCACTCCGTAAGAGAACAGGGGGTGCACGAACGTCATGAATCCGCCACAACACGCTCTGCTTCCTGTGTCTTGCGGAGGGTTACCGTCCGCATGGCCCTCCGCAATGCGCGCTCCCCGTGCGCCCGTGCGCCCTGAGCTGCGCCGCGGTCCGTCCGGAGGCCGGGCGGACCGCTTGGTCCCCGCGGGGGGCGAAGATGCGGGATCATTTCTGCCATGACCGAGGTGTCCTCGCTCACAGGGCGACTGCTCGTGGCCACACCCGCGCTCGCGGACCCGAACTTCGACCGCGCGGTGGTGCTGCTCCTCGACCACGACGAGGAGGGCTCACTCGGCGTGGTCCTGAACCGCCCGACCCCGGTCGGCGTCCGCGACATCCTCATGCCCTGGGCGGGCCTGGCCGGCGAACCGGACGTCGTCTTCCAGGGCGGCCCGGTCTCGCTCGACTCGGCGCTCGGCGTGGCTGTCATCCCCGGCGACGAGGGGCCGCTCGGGTGGCGCCGGGTGTACGGGGCGATCGGCCTGGTGGACCTGGAGGCACCGCCGGAGCTGCTGGCGGCGGCGCTCGGCTCGCTGCGGATCTTCGCCGGGTACGCGGGCTGGGGCCCCGGCCAGCTGGAGGCCGAACTGATCGAGGGCGCCTGGTACGTGGTCGAGTCCGAACCCGGGGACGTCTCCTCCCCGCGCCCGGAACACCTCTGGCGCGCGGTCCTGCGCCGCCAGCGCAGCGAACTGGCGATGATCGCCACGTATCCGGACGACCCTTCGCTCAACTGAAGCTCCGGGCTGTCGGTACCCTTGGCGGTTATGAGCACTCTTGAGCCCGAGCGCGGGGCAGGTACCGGAACCCTCGTGGAGCCGACGCCGCAGGTGTCGAACGGCGACGGCGACCACGAGCGCTACGCCCACTACGTCCAGAAGGACAAGATCATGGCGAGTGCCCTGGAGGGCACCCCCGTGGTCGCACTGTGCGGAAAGGTCTGGGTACCGGGGCGCGACCCCAAGAAGTACCCGGTCTGCCCCATGTGCAAGGAGATCTACGAGTCCATGGGCGCCGGTGGCGACAAGGACAAGGGCAAGGGCGGCAAGGACAAGAAGTAGCGAGAAGCAGGCCGGAGCCGTCCGGCGACCAATGCTTCGGGCCCCTGGGGCGCGCGTCGAACGCGCGCCCCAGGGGCTCCTTGTGTTGCACGGACTGCCTCACCGGGTCACAGAGTGGTAGAGACCACTTGTAGGCGCCTGCGTGCACGCCTACCCTCCTGCCAGTTGTGCAGAACAGAACGCATGTTGCGTATGTTGCAACGCCTACCGGTAGGGAATCCCGGATGAAGCCGTCTGCCCGAATTGCCGCCCCGGCGGCGGCGCTTGTGCTGACGGGTCGCCCTGGAACGGCTTCCTGTTCGCGAAGTCGTTCATCATCAGCGGCACCTCCCGGTCGATGCTTCCCATGGCGCTGCTGGTCTTCCTCACACCCGATTCTTCTTCGAACCCGATGAGAACGACTGGGGAGGGAGCATGGCAGCCCCGCCGGTGATGACCATTCCCGTGCTGGTCTTCTTCGTACTCGTACAGCGCCGCCTGGTCCCGGGACTCGGCGGAGCGGTAAAGGACTGACGCCATGGACATGGACAAGGACCCGACCACCGATCCGACCGCCGCCCCGGTCACCGGCCTGATCCCGGCGCCCGTGCGTGCCGGTGGTGAAGGGCGGCCCGGCTTCCTGCTCGACCCGTCCACCACCATCGCGGCGGCCCCCGGCACGGAGAACACCGAACGCTGGCTGCGCACCACGCTCGGCGCCGCCTTCGGCCTGCCGCTCGCCCCGCAGCCGACCGCTGCGAACGCCGAGAACAACGAGAACGCCGCGAGCGCCGCGAGCGCCGCGAGCGCCGAGAACGGCGCGAACGCCGGGAACGGCGCGAACGCCGGGAACGGCAGGCAGGCCGGGAACACCATTCGGCTGGGCATCGACCCGGCACTGGAGCCGGAAGGCTACCGGCTGAGCACCAGGAGGGGCGGAAGCGTCGAGATCACCGGAGGCAGCCCCGCCGGGGTCTTCTGGGGCGCGCAGACCCTCCGTCAGCTCCTGGGCCCCGAAGCCTTCCGCCGGGCGCCCGTCGACCCCGGCGCGCGGCGCGCGATCCCCGGCACGGACATCGAGGACAGCCCCCGCTTCGCCTGGCGCGGCATGATGCTCGACGTGGCGCGGCACTTCATGGCCAAGGACGACGTCCTGCGCTATCTCGACCTCCTCGCCGCGCACAAGCTGAACGTCTTCCACTTCCACCTCACCGACGACCAGGGCTGGCGCATCGAGATCAAGCGCTACCCGCGGCTCACCGAGATCGGCTCCTGGCGGTCCCGTACGAAGCACGGCCACCGGGCCTCCGAGCTCTGGGACGAGACCCCGCACGGTGGCTACTACACGCAGGACGACATACGCGAGATCGTCGCGTACGCCGCCGAGCGGCATATCCGTGTCGTTCCCGAGATCGACATCCCGGGCCACTCGCAGGCCGCCATCGCCGCGTACCCCGAACTGGGCAACACCGACGTCATCGACACCACCGCCCTCTCCGTCTGGGACACCTGGGGCATCAACGCAAACGTACTCGCCCCCACTGACAACACCCTGCGCTTCTTCGAGGGCGTCCTCGAAGAGGTGCTGGAGCTCTTCCCCGCCGCCACCTCGCCGTTCATCCACATCGGCGGCGACGAATGTCGCAAGGAGCAGTGGAAGGAGTCGCCGGTCGCCCAGGCCCGGATCGAAGAATTCGGCCTGGCCGACGAGGACGAGCTGCAGTCCTGGATCATCCGGCACTTCGACACCTGGCTCACCGCGCGCGGACGCCGGCTGATCGGATGGGACGAGATCCTGGAGGGCGGCCTCCCGGCGGGCGCCGCCGTGTCCTCCTGGCGGGGTTACGGCGGAGGCATCGCCGCAGCGGAGGCCGGCCACGACGTCGTCATGTGCCCCGAGCAGCACGTGTACCTGGACCACCGTCAGGACGGCGGCCCCGACGAACCGATGCCCATCGGCTTCGTCCGCACCCTGGAGGACGTCTACCGCTTTGAACCCGTACCGACGGGCCTCTCCGAGGAGGCGGCCCGTCACATCCTGGGCACCCAGGCCAATGTCTGGACCGAGGTGATGCAGAACCGGGCCCGCGTCGACTACCAGGTCTTCCCGCGCCTCGCAGCGTTCGCGGAGGTCGCCTGGTCACCGCTGCCCGCCTCCGCCGAACGGGACTTCGTCGACTTCGAGCGCCGAATGACGACGCACTACGCCCGACTTGACGCCCTGGGCGTCGACTACCGGCCGCCGGGCGGCCCGTTGCCCCGGCAGAAGCGCCCCGGTGTGCTGGGCCGGCCCATCGACGGAGTGCCCCCGAACGTGTGATCCCGACCGTTTCCGGACTCCGGCCGGCACGCTCCGAAACGGACGTGCCGGCCGACGGTTTTTTGTCCGGAACTCGCCCTGCCGCAACGGCCACCGCACCAGTTCGTGTCGTCGAGCTGCCGTCTGCCGCGCGGCAGAGCACCGCAGAGGAACAATCAGCGGCAAGGCATGGCGAAGAGTCGCAATTCGCACTCGGCACCAAAGTAGGCCGAAGCGGTCCAGAACAGGAACATTCCCCTGATCAGGGATGGATGCGTCCTTCGTGGACCCTCGCGTCGGTCCGATCCGAAGATGTGCCAGAGTTGCCACGTCCAGGCTTTGAGCACGTACCGTACGGCGAAACAGCCGGACAGCCGGGACACCGGGAAGGGGCAGCTGGGTTGACCACGCACGCACCGCAGGCGACGCAGTCCGTGACGTTGCCGGCCTCGCTCGACGAGGCCGTGGCGGCGCTCGGCGCCATGCCCGCCGCCGTTCCTGTGGCAGGCGGTACAGATCTGATGTCGGCCGTCAACAAGGGGCTGCTGCGCCCCTCGGGCCTGGTCGGCCTGGGCCGGATCAGCGAGCTGCGCGGCTGGCACTACCAGGACGGCCACGCCCTGCTCGGCGCCGGACTCACCCATGCGCGCATGGGACGGCCCGACTTCGCCGCCCTCATCCCCGCCCTGGCCGCGTCGGCACGCGCCGCGGGCCCGCCCCAGATCCGCAACGCCGGAACGCTCGGCGGCAACATCGCCACCGCGGCCCCGACCGGCGACGCCCTGCCGGTGCTCGCCGCGCTGGAGGCCGAGCTGGTCATCGCGGGTCCGGGCGGCGCCCGCCGCGAGATCCCGGTCTCGCACCTGCTGGCCGGCCGGGACATGCTCGAACCCGCCGAACTCATCGGCTTCGTCCGGGTACCGCTGCTGCACGCCCCCCAGGTCTTCCTGAAGGCCACCGGCCGCACCGGCCCCGGCCGCGCCACCGCGTCCGTCGCGATCGTTCTCGACCCGGCCCGGCGCGGGGTGCGCTGCGCGGTCGGCGCCATCGCGCCGATGCCGCTGCGGCCGCTGGAGGCCGAGCGCTGGATCGCCTCACTGATCGACTGGGACGGCGAACGGGGCCTGGCCCCCGACGCGCTGGCCGCCTTCGGCGAGTACGTCGCCGCGGCCTGCATCCCGGACCAGGCACCGCCCGCCGACGGGGGAGAGGCACCACCGCTGCCCCCCGCCGTACTGCATCTGCGGCGGACCGTCGCCGCGCTGGCCCGACGCGCGCTGGGGAGGGCACTGTCGTGAGCAACGAGGACCACAACGATCAGCACGGGCAGCAGGAGCACCTGCAGCACGGGAGCTGGCAGCCGACACCGCAGGGCGGCGAGTACGACGCCGACGCGACCGCATTCGTCCACCTGCCGCCGGAGGACCTGGCGAACATCCCGCTGGCCGCGCCCGGCCAGGGCTATGTTCCGCCGATGATCCTTCCGCTGACACCCGCGGCCGGGTTCGACCCGTCGGCCACGGCCAGCTGGGTTGCGCAGACGCAGACGCAGAGCGGGCAGGAGCACGGCACGGGCGCGGACCAGCAGGCATCCGAGGCGGTGCACTGGCCGGACCCGAACCAGCAGCAGGGCCCGTACGACTACGCGTACGAGTACCCGCAGGCCTCTGGCGCCTCCCAGGTCCCGCAGGTCCCTCACAACGCGTATCCGCAGGAGCGGTACGGGGAGACGCAGGGGGTGGACACGGGCCAGTGGAACTTCACCGAGTCCACGGAGTTCGGCATCCACACCGGCCAGGGCAACCACACCGGCCAGGGCAACCACGCGGGTCAGGGCGACCACGCGGGTCAGGTCGGGCACGTAGGTCAGGGCGACTACGCGGGCCAGGGCGACCACGCCGACCACGTGGGGCAGGGCGACCGCGTGGGGCAGGGCGACTACGCGGGGCAGGCCGGGCACGCGGGGCAGGGCGACTACGCGGGTCAAACCGGGCACGTCGACCACGCCAGTCACACCAGCCACAGTGGCCACACCGGTCAGTGGACGATTCCGGTCGCCGACGGTGATCTCCCGGAGGAGTCCGGCGAATTCGCCGCCTCGGCCCTGGCCACCCAGTGGTACGGGGACAGGACCCCGCCGGCCACGCTGCCGGGCGGTGCGCCCGCCCCGTGGGCGACGCAGCAGTCGACCCCGGAGCCCGAGCCCGCTCCGGAGCCCGCTCCCGAGCCCGAGGAGGCACCGGCCCTCAAGGAGGCAGTGGCTCCAGAGGAGGTACCGGC
Source organism: Streptomyces sp. NPDC001880 (assembly GCF_053594575.1). Taxonomy (NCBI): domain Bacteria; kingdom Bacillati; phylum Actinomycetota; class Actinomycetes; order Kitasatosporales; family Streptomycetaceae; genus Streptomyces; species Streptomyces sp. NPDC001880. The sequence continues at coordinate 152,287 of NZ_JBSFET010000007.1, read as the reverse complement.
CCTCGAGGAGGTACCGGCCCCCGAGGAGGCACCGCCCCTCAAGGAGGTACCGGCCCCCGAGGAGGCGCCGGAGATGCCCTCCGACAGCGCCTCGGCCTCGGACGCGGCGCTCTCCGAGCATCCGGCGGAGGCCGCGCCCGAGCCGTATCCCGCGGACCAGTCACCGGAGCCGGCCCCCGACGCCCCCCAGGACGTGATCGCCGACGACGCCGCACCGGCCCCGTCGGCCGACCCGGCACAGCCGGAGGCGCGGACCCCCGACGCCGAGTCCCCGGAACCCGGGACCTCCGACGCCGAGTCCCCCGATCCCGAGCCGCTCGATGCCCAACCGGCGGACGACGCCCAACCGGCGAACAACGCCCAGTCGGCGAACAACGCCCAGTCGGCGGACGACGCCCAACCGGACGACGCCCAACCGGACGACGCCCAACCGGGCGACGCCCCCCGACCCGCCGACCCCCAACAGGACGCCGACTCCCTGCCACTGGCCGTCCCGGACGAGCACCCCGCCACCTCCTACGTCCTGCATGTGAACGGCGTCGACCGCCCCGTCACCGACGCCTGGATCGGCGAGTCACTCCTCTACGTGCTCCGTGAGCGCCTCGGCCTGGCCGGTGCCAAGGACGGCTGTTCGCAGGGCGAGTGCGGTGCGTGCAGCGTCCAGGTGGACGGCCGGCTGGTCGCCTCCTGCCTGGTCCCCGCGGCGACCGCGGCCGGCAGCGAGGTACGTACGGTCGAGGGCCTCGCCGTGGACGGCGAACCGTCGGACGTCCAGCGCGCCCTCGCCAAGTGCGGCGCCGTCCAGTGCGGCTTCTGCATCCCCGGTATGGCCATGACCGTCCACGACCTGCTGGAAGGCAACCACGCCCCCAGCGAGTTGGAGACGCGTCAGGCGCTCTGCGGAAACCTCTGCCGCTGTTCCGGCTACCGCGGTGTCCTCGACGCCGTCAACGAGGTCATCGCAGGCCGCGAGGCCACCATCGACCCAGCCTCGTCGGACTCCACGTCCCCGGAGCCCGACGAGGCCCGCATCCCGCACCAGGCGGCCCCCGGCGCCGGTAGCGTCCAGCCGCACCCGCAGGACGGAGGCATGGCGTGAGCAACGACGCAGCCACCGCTGCCAACGCGACCAGCACACGGATCACCACCCCGGTGACCGAGGGCCCCGACACCGAGCCGCCCGCACTCGGCCTCGGCGTCTCGCTGCCGCCCGCCGACGCGCGCGCCAAGACCGAGGGCACTTTCCCGTACGCAGCCGACCTCTGGGCCGAGGGGCTGCTCTGGGCGGCGGTCCTCCGCTCCCCGCACCCGCACGCCCGGATCCTGTCCATCGACACCTCGGCCGCCGTCGGAATGGCGGGCGTACGGGCCGTCATCACGCATGAGGACATCCCCGGGGAGCGGGCGTACGGCCGCAGGATCGTCGACCGCCCGGTCTTCGCGTCCGACCTGGTCCGCCACCACGGCGAGCCGATCGCCGCGGTCGCCGCCGACCACCCCGACACGGCCAGGCTCGCCGCCGCGGCCATCGCCGTCGAGTACGAGGCCCTCGAACCGGTCACCGACCCGGAGAAGGCCTTCGCCGCCGAACCGCTGCACCCCGACGGCAATCTGATCCGCCACATTCCGCTGCGTTACGGGGATCCGGACGTCACCGGCGAGGTCGTCGTCGAGGGCCTGTACCGCATCGGCCGTCAGGACCCGGCCCCGATCGGCGCCGAGGCCGGACTCGCCGTGCCCCGCCCCGACGGCGGAGTGGAGATCTACACCGCCTCCACCGACCCGCACACCGACCGCGATCTCGCCGCTGCCTGCTTCGGCCTCGAACCGGAGCGGGTGAAGGTCGTCGTCACGGGTGTCCCAGGCGCGACCGGCGACCGCGAGGACCCGGGCTTCCAGCTTCCGCTCGGCCTGCTCGCCCTGCGCACCGGCTGCCCGGTCAAGCTGACCGCCACCCGCGAGGAGTCCTTCCTCGGCCACTCCCACCGTCATCCGACGCTGCTGCGCTACCGCCACCACGCGGACGCCGATGGGCGGCTGGTGAAGGTCGAGGCGCAGATCCTGCTCGACGCGGGCGCGTACGCCGAATCCTCGTCCGAGTCGCTGGCCGCCGCGGTCGCGTTCGCCTGCGGCCCGTACGTCGTCCCGCACGCGTTCATCGAGGGCTGGGCCGTCCGTACGAACAACCCGCCGTCGGGCCATGTGCGCGGCGAGGGCGCGATGCAGGTCTGCGCGGCGTACGAGGGCCAGATGGACAAGCTGGCCGCCAAGCTCGGCATCGACCCGGCCGAACTGCGCCTGCGCAACGCCCTGTCCACCGGCGACATCCTGCCCACCGGCCAGACGGTGACCTGCCCCGCACCCGTCTCCGAACTCCTCGCCTCCGTACGGGACTTCCCTCTCCCCGCGCTCCCCAAGGACGCGCCGGAGGACGACTGGCTGCTCCCCGGAGGCCCCGAGGGCGCGGGCGAACCGGGGGCGGTGCGCCGAGGGGTCGGCTACGCGCTCGGCATGGTCCACATGCTCGGCGCGGAGGGTGCCGACGAGGTCTCCACGGCCACGGTCAGGGTCCACGACGGCATCGCCACGGTCATCTGCGCGGCGGTCGAGACGGGCCAGGGCTTCTCGACCCTCGCCCGCCAGGTCGTCCAGGAGACCCTGGGCATCGAAGAGGTCCACGTGGCGTCCGTCGACACCGACCAGCCCCCGGCCGGCCCGGCGACGCACGGCCGCCACACCTGGGTCTCGGCGGGAGCGGTGGAACGCGCCGCCAAAATGGTGCGCACCCAGCTCCTCCAGCCCCTGGCCCACAAGTTCGGCATGTCCACGGAGCTGCTGCAGATCGCCGACGGCAAGATCACCTCGTACGACGGTGTGCTGTCCACGACGGTCACGGAAGCGATGGACGGCAAGGAGCTCTGGGCCACCGCCCAGTGCCGCCCCCATCCGACCGAACCCCTCGACGAATCCGGCCAGGGCGACGCCTTCGTCGGCCTCGCCTTCTGCGCGATCCGCGCGGTGGTGGACGTCGACATCGAACTCGGCTCCGTCCGGGTCGTGGAGATGGCCCTCGCCCAGGACGTCGGCCGGGTCCTCAACCCGTCCCAGCTGGCGACCCGCATCGAGGCCGGCGTCACCCAGGGCATCGGCGCCGCCCTCACCGAGAACCTCCGCAGCGCCCGCGGCCTGATCCGCCACCCCGACCTCACCGGCTACGCGCTCCCGACCGCCCTGGACGCACCCGAAATTCGCATCGTCAAACTCATCGAAGAGCGCGACGTGGTGGCCCCCTTCGGCGCCAAGCCCGCCTCGGCGGTCCCCGTGGTGACCTCCCCGGCAGCAGTCGCCGCAGCCGTCCGCGCGGCCACCGGCCGCCCGATAAACCGCCTCCCCATCAGACCCCAGGCGGCGGTGGCGGCACCCAACTCCTGAGCCCGGCACGGATGGTGTGATCTGGGTTGCAGATGCAACCCAGAGGTGCGCAGTGTCACCACTGCTGACTAAGGTGAACCCCGAAGCTGAAGCCGAAGCGTCAATCGGCTGTTGCTAAACGGGGGAGGGTGCTGTGGGACAGAGCGATCCGGGGGCGGAGTCTTCGGCGTATCCATTGGCGGTCTGGGGCGGCATGGGCGCCATCGGCGCGGTGGCACCGCAGGCCGTTGGCGAACTGGTCACCGAGCTGTCGTCGTTCACCAAGTTCCGCGAACGCGTCGACGAGCTCCTGCGCGACCTCAAGGCGTCTCCGGCCGGGCCGGGGAAGGTCGGCGAAGACATTATGGGGCGCGAGCGGTTCGGCGGCGGCAAGGGTGAGTGGTCGGAGGCAGATGGCCTTCACGGCGCGTACTTCAAGGTCGTCAAGGAGCTGGAAGGGCTGTCCCAACTCCTGTCCGACTCCATTGAGGGCATGAGTATTGCGGTTCTCGCTTCCCACAAGGGCTACGAGAACGTCGACTTGGACGTCCGTGACCGCATGCGTGCGATCCAGGGCAGCACGATTGCCCACCACGGCGCCGAACAGGCTGCGGCGGACGCTATGGCGAAGAACGCACATAAGCCTCTGGCCAAGTCGGACGAGTCGGGGGACACATCTGACAGCCGTGCCTATTGATGCCGGTGGAGATGTTCTCTGCAGGCGAAGGACAGGGACGAGGACGGGGGAGAGGGGCGGCGTCATGGGTACGGATTTTGACAGGAAAACCCACGAGGAGATGCTGAAGTGGCTGGACCAGGCCCACAGCGGTGAGATCCAGTGGGCTGCTGATCGTCTGAAGAGCGCGGCGTCGGAGATCCGTAAGATCGGCGAGGAGCTGAAAGTCCGTCCGCAGTTGGTGGAGTGGAAGGGTGAGGGGGCCCACGCATTTCTTACATGGAGCGCGGATCTGGCCAATGCGACGCTGCGCCTGGGGGATTACAGCGAGGCCACCTCGAAGGTGCTCGGTGAGGCGTCGAACGCGATTGCGTTGGCGCAGGCATCGATTCCTCGGACGGAGGCGAGCGCACAGGCGAATTTGGAGGCGGCTCTCGCCGCAAGGAACGATCCTGATGCGTCGGCGGTGGCGAAGAAGTCTGCAGAGACATTGATTGTGTCGACGGAGAAGAACCGCGAAGAGGCGGCTGCGCGGATGCGTAGTCTGTCGCAGACGTATACCCACTCGATGGAGCAGATGACGTCTCTGGACAAGCCGGTGTTCCCGGCCATGCCGGAGGTGATCGCGCCGGAGGACGTCCAACAGCGTGCTGGCGGGGAGGATGGACGCATTTATCGAGGAACCGGAGACGGATTCACTGTCGGCGGAGCGGCGTATAGCCCTGCGCAGGGTCACGGCATCGATACAACAGCCGTGTTCTCGCCGGGCGTGGGTATCTCCCCGCACACTGTGTCGCCTTCTGCGTCGAGGCCGGTAGACATGGGGATTGATGGGCTGGCCGTGCTGCCAGACACACCATCTTCCCCGGTTGTGAATCCAGTGGTGCCGCCGACCGGACCCAGGCCCGACACTGTTCTCCCACCGACAGTGGGCATCATTCCGCCTGTCCCCAATACCAGTCCCTCCGCACCGCGCAGCACCAGTGGAGGGGGCAGAACGATAGGGGTGTCACGTCCGCCGGTGTCTGCCCCAGGTGCGAGTCCGCTTGGCCCTGGGCACGCGGGTCATTCCGCCGGGCCCAACGGGATCACCGGCGGCCGTGTTGTGCCCCCGGGCTCAGGGCGTTCTGGGGTCGGTATTCCGCGTGGGACGGTCATCGGTAGCGAGAACGCCCACGGACAGGCGCCCATGGGACGTGCCGCAGGCATGGGGGGTGGCATCGGTCCCGGCGTCTCTCCGAATGCAATCGGCGGCGGTCGCCGTCTGGCCGGAGAGACGGGGGGTGTGATCGGGGGGCGCCAGCAGCAGGGCCGTGCGGGTACGCGACCGTTCACGCCTGGAGGGTCGGGTTTGGTGAGAGGTAGCGCCTCGGGAGACGTGGAGCGCGGCATCGGGCTGGCAGGACGGGGCGGTGGGATCGCCCCTCAAGGTCCTCGGGCGACGGGGCGTGACGAGGGCGGCGAACGGCCGCACTATCTGCTCGAGGACGTTGAGACCTGGCAGCAGGGTGGCCAACGGGTTGTCCCGCCGGTCATTGACTGATTAACAGAGCACTCACGAAGGACAGAGATGCGCATCAGAAGCAGGAGACTCGCACGACGGCGTACCATGACCTCGGCGGCGTTGGGCCTACTGCTGGTGGCTGCCGCTGCTGTACCTGCGTCTGCCGACTCCATCCGCTCCAAGCAGTGGCACCTCGATGCCATGAAGGCCGAGGAAATGTGGAAGACGAGTACGGGCAAGGGCGTCATCGTTGCCGTGCTCGACAGCGGTGTGGACCCGTCGAATCCTGACCTGATTGGACAGGTCCTCCAGGGAAAGGACTTGGCGCCGGGCGTCGCGGGTGACGAGCACACCGACTATGACGGCCACGGCACGAGCATGGCCGGACTTATCGCCGGGACGGGCCGGAGCGGCGGAGGAGATGGCGCGTTCGGGCTCGCGCCTGGAAGTAAGATCCTCCCGGTCCGCATGCCTGAGTCCGGACTCGGCAGGACTCAGGCAGCCGCGGACGAGGAGTTCAATAATGTTGCTCCCGTGGCGATTCGCTATGCGGTCGACCGTGGCGCAAAGGTCATCAATATTTCCCTGGGAGCCCACGCAGGATCGCAGGCGCTAACGGATGCCGTGAAATACGCGCTCGACAACGGTTCGTTGATCTTTGCTGCGGCGGGCAACAGCGGTGACGGGGCCAACTTGATCGAGTATCCGGCTGGAACACCGGGGGTTGTCGGTATCGGTGCCATCGACCAGAACGGGAAGAAGACCGACGAGTCCCAGCATGGGCCGCAGATCGATTTCACGGCCCCCGGCATCCACATGGTCCACCCGTGCACAGGCGGAACGCAGTTGTGCAAGACGAGCGGAACCAGTGACGCCACCGCCATCGCCTCCGCCTCCGCTGCTCTCATTTGGGCCAAGCACCCTGACTGGACGAACAACCAGGTCCTCCGCGTCATGCTGAATACGGCCGGCGGTCCGACCAGCGGTGCCAAGCGCAATGACTACGTGGGTTACGGCTCTGTCCGTCCCCGTATTGTGCTGAAGAACCCAGGCGACCCGGGCCCGGCCGACGTGTACCCGCTCCCTGACCTCGCGGCGGCCGAGAGCCCCAGCCCCTCCGCCGAGCCTTCCAAGGCGACCGGAAGCTCAGAAGACACCGACAAGCCCGCCGCCGCAGCCCCCACATACGACGACAGCAGCAGTAGCACCGGCCTCTGGATCGGCCTCGGTATCGGCGGAGCCGCGCTCATCGGCGCAGTGGTCACCGCGCTGGCGATCCGCTCGCGCCGCCGCAAATCCGCCGCTCAAGCCGCCCGGCCCGCGTACTCGCACCAACTTCCGTATCCCAACCCGCACCACCAGACGCTGCCTCAACAGCAGCCCACGAACCCGAACTGCGGCCCTCCTCCCACGGCCTCTCCTGGTTCCAGCTCGTCCTACGGCAGGCCGCCGCACGGTGAAGGTCCGAGCTGAAGTGCCATCGTGGTGCACACGATGTTCTCGCGGCGTCATCAGCCGCCGGTTCGCGTGGGGTGATGATATCGAGTGCGGCTACGACTTCCCGAGCGAAGGTCCCGCTTGCGCAGGCTGTGGATAGCGTGGGTGGTCGACGAATACGGAGCTGAGGCTTTGGTGGTGCTCGGGATTCAGGTTTGCCGACAAGGTGGGTCGGTGGCCCCCGGGCGCAGGCGAAGGGCGCGACGAGGGCGGCGAGCCTCCCGACCACCTGGTCGAAGACGACGAGAACCGGCAGCAGGGTTGCCGATTGGTTGTCCCGCCAGTGATCGACTGAGCAGCAGGAAAACACACAGGAGAATGGGATGCGTACCAGCCGTGCAGCGGTCATCCGTCGCGGAACCGCCTTATCCGCCGCGGCAGCATTGCAGCTGGTGGGTGCCAGTCCCGTGTACGCGGATTCTTTTCGTGCGAGGCAGTGGCATCTGGACGTGATGCAGGTCGACCAGATGTGGGCGTCGAGTACGGGGGAAGACGTTACCGTTGCCGTCATTGATTCAGGTGTCGATGCGTCAACCCCCGATCTCCGAGGGCGTGTGCTCAAAGGGAAAGACTTGGCGGCAGACTCTCCAGGAGATGAGCACACCGATTACGACGATCACGGGACTGAGATGGCTGCTCTCATCGCCGGGACGGGCGATTCTGGCGGTGGGAACGGTACCTTTGGGCTAGCGCCGTCAAGTAAAATTCTCCCCATTCGCGTGAGGGATAACTTCGGAAAAGTTAATGGGGCGACAGGGGATGAGAATTTCAATGACGACGTGTCTGCAGGGATTCGTTTTGCGGCTGACAGCGGTGCCAAAGTAATTAATATCTCTCTCGGTAAAAGTGCGGGATCGCAACGTCTCACGGATGCCGTGAAGTACGCTCTGCGCAAGGGATCGCTCGTTTTCGCAGCCGCAGGGAACAGCGCTGACGAGGGAAACGCGATCGAGTACCCGGCTGGAACTCCTGGCGTTGTCGGCGTGGGGGCAGTCGGGAAGGACCTTAGGAGGGCCAAGTTCTCTCAGTATGGTCCACAGGTCGATCTGTCCGCCCCGGGTGTGGACATGGTCCACACCTGCGGTGGCGGTACTCAGCTGTGCAAGAGCAGCGGTACCAGCGATGCCACCGCCATCGCCTCCGCATCCGCCGCCTTGATCTGGTCCAAGCACCCCGACTGGACGAACAACCAGGTCCTGCATGTCATGCTCAACACGGCCGGCGGCCCGATCAGTGGCGATGAGCGTACGGACTACATCGGCTACGGGATCGTCCGCCCGCGCATCGCCCTGAAGACCCCGGGCGACCCCGGCCCGGCCGACGTGTACCCGCTCCCCGACCTCGCGGCGGCCGAGAGGCCGAGCCTGAGCCCTTCCGTCAAGCCTTCCCAGGCGACAGGGGATTCAGTGGACGCCAACAAGCCGGCTGTGGTATCCCCCACCTCCGACGGCAGCAGTAACGCGGGCCTCTGGATCGGCCTGGGCATTGGCGGAGCCGCGCTCATCGGCGCAGTGGTCACTACTCTGGCTATCCGCACCCGCCGCTGCAGGTCCGCCGCCGCATCGGCTGCATGCCCGCACCAGCCTCAGCTCCTCAATCCGTACCAGCAACCCCAGCTTCACCAGCAGCCCACGCACCCGGCCTATGCACCCCCTCCGAATGCTCCTCCCGGCTCCAACTCGCCCTACACATAGGTGCACAGGTACTTGCGGGGCCCGTCCGAAGAGCAGCGCGCAGCCTACGTCTCCATGCACCCCGCGAGTATCGGAGCACTCGACGGCCTTCCCTCCGACGTACGCGACGACGCAAACCGCACCGTGCTCGCGGAACAACGCGCCGCCAAGCAGGTGGAGTACGACGCCTGGCTCAAGAAGGAACCGGAGCACTACAAGCCCTACATCAACCCCGTGACGGGGCGCGAGGTGAAGGGCGCGATGGTCCCGACCGAGGAGTGGAAGGAATGGAACGAGAAGAAGGGGCAGCTCGAGAACGCCTCCAAGGGCATGGACGACATCCAGAAGCGTTTCGACAGCTACACGAGCGAGAGTAATCGTCCTTATCTGCTCGGATTCGACGGCAACAATATGGGGCGCGCTATCGTCTCCATCGGAAATCCGGACACTGCCGACAACGTCGTGACGTACGTGCCCGGGACGTTTGCCAAGCTGGAGTCCATCGATGGAGACCTCACCAGGGCCCAGCTTCTCCAGGCGCAGGCGGAAGCCACCGATGGCTCCCGGAAGACGGCATCGATCGTGTGGCTCGGTTACGACGCCCCGCAGGCCATCGCGACCGATGCGATGGAGACCAAGTGGGCCGACAAGGCTGAGGAGCCGCTGGGCAACTTCCTGCAGGGTTTTGAGGAGGCCAACCACCGCGACGTGAACCAGACGCTCCTGGGTCGTAGCTATGGGTCCCTGGTGGCAGGCCAGACGATGAGCACCCACATAGACCTGCCGGTCGACAACGCGATCATGGTGGGTAGCCCGGGCGTAGGCGTGGAGCACGCGAAGGACCTGAACATCCCGGTGGACCATGTCTTCGCGGCCACGGCCAAGAACGACCTCATCAACCTCGCCCCGCCCCCGGCAGGCCCCCTGGCTCCCCTCAATCCGAAGGCGTACATGGAGCTTTTCGACGATCACTCGATCGTTCACGGAACTGACCCGGTCTCCGACGACTTCGGCGGCGTGGTTTTCAACGTTCCCGCCGGGAGGCATCCGGGCTCTGGCGGCGACATGATGCCCGCGCACTCCCAGTACTGGGACGAGAAGCCCCTCTACAAGATGGCAAAGATCGTTACCGGAGGACAGCCGTGAATCTACGGAGGGCATTCCCGGCTACTGCACTGCTGGTGGCCCTGACGGCCATGGTAACTGCGTGCGGGACACAGCGAGACGGCGGAGAAACACCGAAGCAGGTCACGATGAAAGAGCAGCAAGCGATCGACCGGGCAGAAGAGATCATTCACCAGGCCGCGTACGACATGTCGCCCAAGCCGACACTGGAGCGCACGGGCCCCGAGACCGTTGGCCCCTGCATTGCCAGAGACGACCACGGCTCCGACGCCCGACTGCAGGTCACCCTGTTTTACAAGCTGACTGGGGTTCCGGGGTCCGAGGCCAAGAACCTCGTGCTGCAGGCGCGGGATGCCTGGCTGAAGCAGGGCTATAAGTACAACTCGTCGGACAAGGAGGATATGTCCGGCCCCTTCCCCTGGGTCAGCATGCGTACGGAGCCCGATGACTTCTGGATGGAAGGCATCACCGGAGTCCTGGACCGCACCAAGGGCGAGGGCCTTGCCACCCTCAAGGTGAGGTCGCCCTGTTTCCTCCCGCCGGGGAAGTCCTCGGCGTCGACCGCGGCCGGCCCAGCCGCACTGGAGGAGCCGCAGGCCGACGATCCCGCTCGGCATCGAGCCCTCGGCCACTCCAGCCGAATCTACGACGCCCCGCGGGTCGGGTCGGCGCCCACGCAGCCCGGGGAAGGCCTCGGCACGGTCCAGGACGAGTCCGGGACCTCGGTCCATCACACCTGGTCGACCGAGCCGCTGCCGGAGGACGAGATGGTACGGGCCCTGGCACGCGCGCAGGTGTACTTCCAGAGAGCGGGATGGAGCCTGCGTCACGTGCCGATGCGTGAGGGCACCCCCGCCGTCGTCGCCCGCCACCTCGAAGAGGGCGCGATCGCGCAGGTCGCAGCCTCGAGCACCGGTGCGGTGCGCATCGCGGTGACGACGTCCGTCAACGGTCTGGCGTCCGCGGACGTATGACAGCCGGCCCCCTGCCTCTGGCGCGATCCCATGTGATCGGGTGGGTGCGGCTTCTGGGGTGTGCGCTCGTGGTGGCGGTGCTTGCCGCTTGCGGAGTCGACGACGGGAAGGACCGGAGCGAGAAGGAGCGGAAGGCGTCCGAGATGGACATGCGGCAGGCGGGGCGGCGTGCGGAGAGGGTTCTCGACGGCACGCTGGCGGCTATCCGCCCGCCTGTGGAGTGGGCATACGGTGCACCTGCGGAAGCGGCGTGCAGTACCAGTCTCAACGAGCCGACCGGGACCACGACCGTCACCCGCAGCAGGAACATCCTCACCGTGGCCTCCGAGCAGCGGCGCGACAATCCGCTGGGGCTTGTTCAGCGATACCGGGGATGACAGGCTTCCGGGTCGTCAGTGTCAATTCCGACAAGGACATGCCACGGATCAGGGTCAGGGACGCTGATGGTTTCACCGTCACCCTGGATGTCGGCAGCATTGGCGACATCTCCGTCAGTGCGGGGATTAGTTGTGCCGTGAACTCTGCGATGACTTATCCGAAGGGGATGCCAGGCCATCCCGACGGCCGAAGGCGAAGGAGTTGCGGCCGCGGGAGCGTTCTGATTTCTGGTCTTCCGACGAGCCGATTCGGCAGCAAGTGAGGGAGTGCGGTGTGCCGTATCCCAGGAGAGAAGGGGGATGACGCGATGGTGACTGCGTACGGAGAAGGAAAAGGGAAACAGGCCGCGGGCCACGGCGGGCCCGGCCCCGCCGTCGTCCTCCTCACCGGCGTGATGGCCTCCGGGAAGTCCACCGTCGCCCAGGCCCTCGCCGAGCGGTTGCCGCGGGCGGTGCATGTGCGCGGGGATGTCTTCCGGCGGATGGTGGTGTCCGGGCGGGCTGAGATGGTGCCGGGGGTGTATGAGGAGGCGGTCGCTCAACTCCGGCTCCGGTACCGGTTGTCGGCGATGACGGCCGATGCGTTCGCGGGTGAGGGGTGGACCGCCGTGGTGCAGGACGTGGTGCTCGGGGAGGAACTGGCGGCGTATGTCAGCCTCGTACGGACCCGGCCGCTGTACGTCGTTGTGCTCGCCCCCGATCCGCGAGTCGTTGCCGAGCGAGAGGCCGGGCGGAGCAAGAGCGGATACGGGGCCGGCTGGACGGTCGAGTCGCTGGACCGGGTGCTGCGGGAGGAGACGCCGCGGATCGGGCTCTGGCTCGACACGACCGGGCAGAGCGTGGAACAGACGGTCGAGGCGGTGCTTGCGGGGCTCGAACGGGCACAGGTGGCGGGAGCGGCGGAGCCGGACTGAGGTCGTGCTCGATGCGGCGACTGCGCTGACGGCCGGTGATTCGCCAGGGGGTCAGTGTTTCGGACGTACATGAGGCCTGGACCATGCGGCTGCCGCTGGACAGGTCTGGGCATCGGCACGGCCTGCCACGCCGTGGCTGTCTGCTTGCCCCGCACCAGCCAGCACGCCTGGCACCTGGCATACGCCCGCCCCGGCGGCCTCTCCTTCGACACGGCCTGGCGCCACACCCGAGTGCGCCTCCACCCCGACGAAGCACTCTTCCGCCAGGCCGCCCATCGCGCCGACGCACAGCGGGGCCCGTGAACGACGACTGCCCCCGCTGACGCCGGTCCTACGCCTCGCAGCCGTACTGCTTGGCCAGATTGGCAGCGGCTCCCCGCACCACGGCCGCGTTGTTGCGGATCGCGGTGTCCCGGTCGACGAGGTCCTTCTCTTGCTCTTCCCCCTTTTTCGAGGGCGTGATGAGCGTCACTGTGATATACGGGGCGGTCGAGCCCATGCGGGCGGCGCAGCCGGCGGGCAGGTTGGCCTCGGCCTTGTCAGGGAGCACCCAGCCGGTGAAGCCGGGGCCGAGGGGGACGGAGTCCTTGGGTTTGTAGCCGGGATCATTCCGGTTGTCCTCGATGACCAGTTTGTAGATCCCGCGGGGATAGTCGTTGTCCGGGTTGGCACGCATCACGCTGCACGCCTTGAACACCGCGAGGTCGCCCTTACCCTTGCTCTCCCACTCCTCCGCACTGACCTCGCCCCCCTTGCCGTCGTCGATCAGTTCCGCCGTCTGCCGGCTGAGCGCGCCATGACACAGCGTCTGCGGCAGTGGCGGCTTCTCGTCGTCGGGCCAGAAGCTCGCCGTCACGACGGCCGCTCCGGCAACGCTGAGCACGATGGTCAGCGGCAGCCACTTCTTGTCCATCGGTTACTGTCCCATCCACTTGTCGGCGTCCTCCATGCCGTTCTGGTACCACTGCTCGGTGATCGCCTGGAGGTGGTCCTCGTACTCGCCGGGGCTCGCATCCAGCTCCTCGTCCGTGAGCCCGCGCTTCTTCGCCATCCTGCGCAACGTGCCGTACATCTGCTTCTGGCCCTCGTCGTAATGCTTGATCATGTTTTCGCGGGTCTTGGCGTCGACCTTGGCGTTATCGTCGTTCTGGGAATCGGTCAGAGCCCAGTCCACCGAGCGCTGGACCCCGTCGCCGACGATCGGGATGGGAGTCAGCAGTCCACCCACGACGTGGTAGTTGACCATCTTCTTCCAGTTGTTGGCGTCCTTCTCAGCCTGCCCCAGGTCATAGATGACGTCGCCGCGCACGCCGTCGAGGTGACCGAGCACCGACGCGGACTGCTTGACCCAGGCCCGCAGCTCCGGGTCCTCCTTGCGGAAGGACTCCTCGGGGAAGCGCGCAAGCCCCTCACCGGTGACTACGCTCTGCGAGGCGTGGATGATCTTGTAGGCGTTGGGGTCCTCCGCTGTGCCGCGGATGAGCCGGGTGAGGTCGCCCCGGTCGATCTCGAGCTGGTTGAAGTCGGTCGGCCCGTCCATCTTCTTGCCGAGGATCTGGTGCACGTCGGAGCCGTAGTCGGCGATCATGTCGGCCATTGGCAGCCGCATGGACACGGGGACGGCGCCCTGGTCCGTCCTGAGTTCCTTCGTGTACTCGCTCATCACCCGCTCGAAGATCGCGGTCTCGGCGCCGTCGTGGTGAGCGGGTACCGGGTGCATCGGCGAGCCGGGTACGCGGCCGGTGGCCGCGGCCTCGAGCGCGAGGCCGAACTCGGCGCGGGCCGAGGTGTACTGGGTCTCCGTCGGCATCTTGCTCTCGACATCGCCGCCCGGCCACTTCCGGTCGTCCATGAAGTACTTCAGGTTGTCCGTGGTGTTGGGGTCGAAGTAGTGGGTGGAGGCGGACGGGTTGCGACTCATGGCGTTCAGCAGGCCCTTCATCGGGTCCTCCTGCGTGCCCTGCCAGTTCTTCATGACGCCGTCGTAGGCGTCGTCGTTGCTCGTCTCCCACTCGCGGATGGTGTCGCCGACCTCGGTGAGGAACGCCTCGCTGTAGACCGGGTCGCCCTCGTCCTTCTTCCAAGGCGATGATTTCTCCTTGGGGTCCTTGTTCGGGTCGTACACCTCGTCGCTGTTGAAGTCCGCGGCCATCAACTTCGTCAGCGCGCTCAGGCCGGCCGCCCCGCCCCCGAGTTGCCCTGGATGCTGGCGGGGCAGGCCGTTGCCGTCGCGGGCCGTGGCGATGAGCCGGTCGGTCCAGGCGGAGGTGACGCCGCCGGGCGAACCGATCGGGGAGTCGGGGCCGGTGGCGGTGGCGAGGCTGCCGGACAGGGCCTTGTAGAGGCGGGCGTCGGTGGCGGAGACCTGGCCGTCGCGGCCGCCGCCCTCCAGGCCGCCGGCGAGCAGCAGCAGTGCCTCCTGGTCCTCGCGGCCGTTGTAGCTGAGGTTCTGCATGAGCTCGGCGGAGAACGCCGGCGAGTCCTTCCCGCCCTCGACGAGCGTGAGGAGCCGCTCGCGCTCCTTGCCGTCGAGGTGTTCCCAACGGGCGTAGAGCTTGGCAGCCTCGCGGCCGTTCGCCGCCTGCTGCTTCTCCTCGGCGCGCAACTTCTTGGCGTCGGCGACACCGCCGAGGTCGGTGCTGCCGAAGTCGTTGGGGTGGTTCCGGATCAGCGCCCGCAGACCCCAGGCACAGAGTTCGTCGGCCTCGTTGGCGCGCTTCAGGATGCCTTCGAGCTTGCTGCGCAGCGCGTCGAACTGCGCTTCGGTCGCGATGGGTTCGGTGCTGTCCTTGGACCGGCGGTCGGGGTGGACGCGGTGACTGAGGACACCGTCGGGGTAGATGGTGATGCCCGGTGGCGGGTTCTCGTAGGCATCCTTGAGGTCGTCATGGGCGGACTTGAGGAGGGCGTGGGCGTCCTTGAGGAGGTCGCGTACGGACTCGGCCTCGGTGACGGCGTCGCTGAACTCCTTGGCGGTCTTGGTGACGAACTCCTTGGTGACGGTGGCGTTCTCGCCCTTCCAGGTGGACTTGTCGGCCTTGGTCTTCATGGCCGATGCGTCGGTCTGGAGGGCGGTCAGTTTGCTGATCATCTCGGCCCACTGGGTGACCGCGGTGTCGAGCGGGGCGAGTCTGACGTTGAGCAGCTGCTCGAAGGTGGGCATGAGGGCGGCTCCTTACCGGAAGTACTTGTCGATCCGGGAGACGGGAACAGCCCCGTCGGCCCCCGGGGCGACGGCGCCGACGATGCGCAACTGCGCCCCGATCCGGTCGTCTTCGGCCTTGCTCGAGGACTTCGTGTAGTCGAGGTGGTTGGAGATGTGCGCGCATGCCTGGAGGAGGGTCTTCACCTGCGTCTCCCAGGTCCGGTTCACCTCGGCGAGCGCCGCGCCGCTGTCGAAGCCGTCACCCTTCAGGCTCGTGCCGGCGGTCTCGCTCGCCGCGTTCGCGTGCTTGCCGCCCGATTGGAGGCCGTTGAAGAGCCCATATGCGGTGTGGCCGATGTCCCCCAGCTCGTCGTCCGGGACCACGTAGTCGGCCGTTCCCTTCGCCGACGTCGAACTGCCCGTGCTGTCGGCCTGGTTCAGCCTCATGGCGACGGCGGCCTTCTCCGCGCCCCACTCGTCTGCGAACGACATCGTCGACACCCCTATGTCCCTGATCGGAAGCTGCCCAGCGGACCACGCTACCGACGTGATCGACTATCCACCACAGGCGATCGATCACATGTGCGGGTTCTTCACGTGCGAGCCGTGTTGCGCCTTGGATACGCGAAAGGCCATGTCAGCGGTGGGAGAGGCATCACCGGGCTGCGGGCGAGCCGCATCGGGAGCAACGTGCACCGCGGCTCCTCCCCCGCCACGCGGCCGCTTCCGACCTGTGGTGGTGGCGAGGGGAGCTGCTCCGTACTGGACTGGCTGTGCGATGTCGACATCCGCGCGGACACGCCGCCGCTGCCGAACGGGAAGAAGCTTGCGGAGCGGGAATCCGGCTAGGCACCCGGCAGCCCCCGGTGCGCGCTCACTGGCGACGAACGCCCCGCGTTGTCCGTCCTCGGGGACGTGATGAAAACGGACGCCGATCCCCTTGGCGGCGCGGACCAGTATCTCAGGCTGGGAAGGACGCCGGGCTGCAGGAAGGTGCGCAGTTCCGGGGCACGAACATTCTGGGACGGTTCGTGTTCGAAGCGGAGGAATGCGCTTACCAGGGCCCTGCGGAAATATGCCGTCCTTGTCGAACTCGGCGAATTCAAGCCCGTGCCCGAGGGGTCGCCGACCGCCGCGAAGCGCTGAAGGAATTCCTCGACGGATTCGTACCGTCCATGCTGAAGGACCGGGGCTGTTCCTGAAATTGCCGAAAGCCCGCCCGGCGCAATGTGTGACGCGTGCCGGGCGGGCTTGCCGCGGAGGCCGTGACCGGATTCGAACCGGTGTAACTCGAGTTGCAGTCGAGCCCCTGAACCACTCGAGCACACGGCCGTATATTCCTTGTCGTGGTTCGACCGTAGGGGAGGGTGCGAGGGTGCTCAAGGGTGTGGGGCGGGCCGCAATGCCTGTCGTGGTAAGTCGTACGAGAGCGGGACAGTTCAGGCGGGCATGGTGCATCACAGGTTTGGTGATGGCTGTGGGTGTCGGTGCGGTTGGGTGCGGGGGCGAGGAGAAGACGCCGGATTACGTTGGCGCGGAGGAGGTGTGTGATGGCCTGTTCGAAGGGCCTTTGGCGAAGAAGGTCGAGTCCGTCACGGGCGCGACGTCGTTCGCCTGGACGGGCACGAAGGGCTACGACCGGGTAGTTGAGGGGCTCAAGGCCGGTTACGCATCGGGGCACCGCTGGGCTGCGGGGGGTGAGTTGTGCACGCTGTCCCCGAAGAGAGCTGCGCTGGCGGACAAAACGAGGATCAGCTTCGACATGTACGCGCCGCAGGACTTGAATGATCCCGATGTGAAGGATGGGCACTATTACACAATGGGAAAGAGGTCTCAGGCGGCTCCTCGGGGTGCCTCCCTCTATTTCGAGTGCGTGAGTCCCCAGATCGAAGGGTCGAAGGAACGTCCGCTGCGTGTCAGCGGCCGCTTCTACCACCCGAAGGCCACCGCGCAGAGCACGCCCGAGCATTTCGACGCCAATATGGAGGTTATGCATGCCGCGTCCCTTGCCGTAGCCAAGAAGTTGCAATGCGAGAACAATGGCGGCCTTCCGGAGAAGCCGGATCTGACGCCGCGGACTTGATAACAGGCAGGCACGTTGGCCGGGCTTCGAAAGCTTACCGGGACACCGTGGCACGCGCCGGAAAGCCGCCCACCCCGGAACGTCCCCGGGGGCGGGCGGCTTTGCCTGCGGAGGCCGTGACCGGATTCGAACCGGTGTAACTCGAGTTGCAGTCGAGCCCCTGAACCACTCGGGCACACGGCCGTGTGTTCCTTGTCGTGGTTCGACCGTAGGGGCGGGTCCGCGGGTGCTCAAGGGGGTGGGGCGGGCTGCAACGTGACTGCCATGCCGCGTTCACGCATGCCGTTTCGCTCAAGCCGGTGAAGGAACTCGGCTGCGAGAACAACGGCGGTCTGCCGACGGCCCCGTACTCACGCCGAAGCCGAAGGCCCCGTGCTCACGCCGAAGTAGCAGGTCTGCGTCCGGCAACAACCGGGAGGGCTGGCAGGGCAGCGACCCGGGGGCCGGCTGATGGCGGGTGGAAGTCGTGGGCCGAAGCTGTCGGTCCACGATCCGCTGTCTGCCTGGTTCGGGTGACGCGATGGACTGAACACAGAAGGTAATGGCATCAGGGCGGTGCTGATGGTCGTCAACGTCGAGCGGGTGACGGCGTTCAAGAAGCCCGAAGGCGATATCGAGGCGTTGAGGTATGCCTGTGCAGCCGCCACGCACTCGGTGGTCATGGTCATGGCGAGAGGGCTGGGCTGTGGGGTGTGCGTGGCTCAACCAGGCGCCGGTGGTGCGCGAGTGGCAGTGGGCGGTGGGGCCTCGGAGGGGCGGAGGGGCGGAGGACGTCAGGGTGAGGAGGGGGCGAATGTGATCTATTTTGCATTTTTTCCTATAGTTAGGGGCGGTAGTGCCCAACTAGGAGGAATCAGCCGTATGAGCAATCTGTTCGTCATCGCCTACGAGGACCTCGCCACCGCCGACCAGGTCCGGGACAAGCTGCTGTCCATGAACCGCCAGCACCTTGTCGAGCTGGAGGACGTCGTCGTCGTCGAGCGGCGTGAAAAGGACGGCAAGATCAAGCTGCATCAGGCCGTCAACCACGTGGGTACCGGTGCCGCGGGCGGCGCGCTGTGGGGAAGCGTCATCGGGCTGCTCTTCCTCGCGCCGTTCCTCGGTGCCGCGGTGGGTGCCGCGGCCGGCGCCGCCGGAGGGTCCGCCGTCGACACCGGTGTCAACGACGACTTCATGAAGGAGCTGAGCGCCAATCTCCGGCCCGGCGCCGCCGCCGTCTTCGTGCTCGTCAGGAAGTCCGCCCGCGACAAGGTCGTCCCCGAGATCGTTAAGTTCGGCGGTCAGCTCGTCCAGACCTCGCTCAGCAAGGAGGACGAGGCACTCCTGCGGGAAATGGTGAAGGAAGCGCTCAAGGAAGAGACGACGATCGCCTCCTGATCTCCGGACCGTACGAGAGAAGGCGACTGCCCGCGCCGCGCGCAGGGCGGTCGCCTTTCGTATGTGGGTACCCGGCGCAGATCAGGGTTCCCCGCGGAAGTGCGCCATCCTTGTCGAACTCGGCGAATCCAAGCCGGTACCCGAGGATCGCCGACCGCCGCGAAGCGCTGAAGGAATTCGTCAACTGTTTCGTACCGTCCGCGCTCAAGGCTCAGGGCTGTTCCTGAAATCGCCTACGCCCGCCCGGCGCGACAGATGACGCGTGCCGGGCAGGCTTGCCGCGGAGGCCGTGACCGGATTCGAACCGGTGTAACTCGAGTTGCAGTCGAGCCCCTGAACCACTCGGGCACACGGCCGTGTGTTCCTTGTCGTGGTTCGACCGTAGGGGCGGGTGCGCGGGTGCTCAAGGGTGTGGGGCGGGCTGCAACGTGACTGCCATGCCGCGTTCACGATCGGGGGGCGCAGGCGTCATGCGGGGCGTCGTGGCCCTGTGACCAACAGCAGTGGCCCTGTGGCCGACAGTCGTGGTCCTACGACCAAGAGACGACCGGGGGACCGTCTTACGACAGGGTCCAAATGAGATTGTGCCCCTTACGCTTGGGCGCATGAGTGCCTTGGAACCGTGTGACGGCGTCGACGTCCCTCCCCTTGCCGCGGACGCTGCCGTCGCCACCGAGTCCGAACCCGGAGAAGGGGTGCTCGGGGGGACCTATCGGGCGCTCAGTGTCGGCATCGTCTCCGTCGTGTTCCTGATCGCCTTCGAGGCGACGGCCGTGGGGACCGCGATGCCGGTCGCCGCCCATGAACTGCACGGCATTCCGCTCTACGCGTTCGCGTTCTCCGCGTACTTCACGACCAGCCTCTTCGCCATGGTGCTCTCCGGGCAGTGGGCGGACCGGCGTGGGCCGCTCGCGCCGCTGGCCACCGGGATCAGTGCGTTCGCGGCAGGGCTGCTGCTGTCGGGTACGGCGGGCAGCATGTGGATGTTCATTGCCGGGCGGGCCGTGCAGGGGCTCGGCGGCGGGCTGGTGATCGTGGCGTTGTACGTGGTGATCAGCCGGGCCTATCCGGAGCGTCTGCGGCCGTCGATCATGGCCGCGTTCGCCGCGAGCTGGGTGATTCCGTCGGTCGTCGGGCCGCTCGTCGCCGGGAGCGTGACCGAGCACCTGGGGTGGCGGTGGGTCTTCATCGGCATCCCCGTCCTGGTGGTGTTCCCGCTGGCGCTCGCGCTGCCCGCGATCCGGCGCCGGGCGTCGGGGCCGGCCGATCCGGCGGCGCCCGTCGAGCCGTACGACCGGCGCCGCATCCTGCTCGCGCTCGGGATCTCGGTGGGGGCGGGGCTGCTCCAGTACGCGGGGCAGGAGCTGGACTGGTTCGCGTTGCTTCCGGCCGTCGTGGGGGTCGCCCTGCTCGTCCCCGCCGTGCGCGGGCTGCTGCCCCCGGGGACCGGCCGGGCGGCGCGCGGGCTGCCCTCGGTGGTGCTGCTGCGCGGGGTGGCGGCCGGGTCGTTCATCGCCGCCGAGTCGTTCGTACCGCTGATGCTGGTGACCGAGCGCGGACTGAGCCCGACGCTGGCCGGGCTCTCGCTCGCGGCCGGGGGCGGGACCTGGGCGCTCGGTTCGTACGTACAGTCCCGGCCGCGGCTCGAACCGTACCGGGAGCGACTGATGGTGGGCGGCATGGTGCTGGTCGCCGCGGCGATAGCGGCCGCGCCGTCCGTGCTGATCGACTCGGTGCCGGTCTGGACCGTGGCCGTGGCCTGGGCCTTCGGGTGCTTCGGTATGGGTATGGTGATCGCGTCGACGAGTGTGCTGCTGCTGAAGCTGTCGGCGCCCCAGGAGGCGGGGGCGAACTCGGCCGCTCTCCAGATCTCCGACGGGCTGTCGAACGTGCTGCTGCTGGCCGCGGGCGGGGCGGCCTTCGCCGCGCTCGGCGGCGGTGCGGTGGGGGCCGTGCACGAAGCGGCGGAAGCGGGGGCGGCGGGGTCCCATCCGGGGGCGTTCGCGGCGGTCTTCCTGCCGATGGCGGGGGTGGCGCTGGTGGGGGCGTGGGTGGCGACCCGGGTGCGGACGCGGTAGTGGTACCACTCTGGCCCCATCTGATGGTACCGTTTTGGTATGGCTATGAACCTGCGTCTTCGTGACGACCAGACCGAAGCCCTCAAGCAGCGCGCTGAGCAGGAGGGGACCAGCATGCACGCCATACTGCTGCAGGCCGTGGACGACTACCTGGCCAGGACGGCTCAACAGGCCATCGTCCGCAAGACGGCCAAGGAGCAGGCGGCCAAGTGGAGCGAGCTCATGGAGCGGCTCAAGTGACCTGTGTCTATCTGACGTCCGAGGACATCCTCGTCATCGCCGATCATGCCTGCTCGGACATGCACGTCGTCGTGCGCGATGCCGGGCTCCTGGAATCGGCGGCACACCGCCCCTCCGCAGCCATGTTCGGCGAGGAGGCCTATCCGGACCTGATCGACAAGGCCGCCGCGCTCCTGCAGTCCTTGGCGATCAACCACCCGTTCTTCGACGGCAACAAACGCACGGCCTGGCTCTCGTGCATGACCTTTCTCGCGATGAACGGGGTGGATCTGCATCCGGACATCGATGCCGCGGAACGCCTGGTCATCGCGGTGGCCACAGGGGAAATGGACGAGGTGAAAGCCATCTCTCAGGGGCTGCGTGAGCTGGTCGTCGACGACGTGTGACAGCGATCGCAGTTCCCCGTGGGGCAGCGCAGTCAAAGACGGTTCACGCCCGGCCCCCCGGTAGGGTGGCCCGGTTGTCGTATCGCGTGCGCGCCTGTCCCGGCACGTACGGACAGCGCCCCACGTACCCGAGAGACCCGAACCGGAGACCGTGACTACTACCGCCTCCCACCACCTCTCACCCGCCTTCCCCGGCCGCGCCCCCTGGGGCACGGCCGGCAAGCTGCGAGCCTGGCAGCAGGGCGCCATGGAGAAGTACATCCAGGAGCAGCCGCGCGACTTCCTCGCGGTCGCCACCCCCGGCGCGGGGAAGACCACCTTCGCGCTGACCCTCGCGTCATGGCTGCTGCACCACCACGTCGTGCAGCAGGTCACCGTCGTCGCGCCGACCGAGCACCTGAAGAAGCAGTGGGCCGAGGCAGCGGCCCGGATAGGCATCAAGCTCGACCCCGACTACAGCGCGGGTCCGCTGAGCAAGGAGTACGACGGCGTCGCGGTCACCTACGCGGGCGTCGGCGTACGGCCGATGCTGCACCGCAACCGCTGCGAGCAGCGCAAGACCCTCGTCATCCTCGACGAGATCCACCACGCCGGTGACTCGAAGTCCTGGGGCGAGGCATGCCAGGAGGCGTTCGACCCGGCCACCCGGCGGCTCGCGCTCACCGGTACGCCGTTCCGGTCCGACACCAACCCGATCCCCTTCGTCCTGTACGAGGAGGGCAACGACGGCATCCGGCGCTCCTCGGCCGACTACACCTACGGCTACGGCAACGCGCTCGCCGACGGCGTCGTCCGGCCCGTGATCTTCCTCAGCTACAGCGGCAACATGCGCTGGCGCACCAAGGCCGGCGACGAGATCGCCGCCCGGCTCGGCGAGCCGATGACCAAGGACGCCATCGGGCAGGCCTGGCGCACCGCCCTGTCGCCCACCGGCGAGTGGATCCCCAATGTGCTGAGCGCCGCCGACAAGCGGCTGACCGAGGTGCGCAAGGGCATTCCGGACGCGGGCGGGCTGGTCATCGCCACCGACCAGGAATCGGCCCGCGAGTACGCCAAGATCCTCAAGCGGGTCACCGGTGAGAAGGCCACCGTGGTCCTCTCCGACGAGAAGGCCGCCTCGAAGAAGATCGACCAGTTCAGCGCGGACGACTCCCGCTGGATGGTCGCGGTCCGCATGGTGTCGGAGGGCGTCGACGTGCCGCGTCTCGCCGTGGGTGTGTACGCCACCACCATCTCCACGCCGCTGTTCTTCGCGCAGGCCGTCGGGCGTTTCGTGCGCTCGCGCAGGCGGGGCGAGACCGCCTCGGTCTTCGTACCGACCATTCCGATGCTGCTCGACTTCGCCAACGAGATGGAGGTCGAGCGGGACCACGTCCTCGACAAGCCCAAGAAGGGCAGCGACGAGGAGAACCCGTTCGCGGAGGAGGACAAGCTCCTCGCCGACGCCGAGAAGCTGGAGGACGAGGAGACCGAGGATCAGCTGCCCTTCGAGGCCCTCGAATCCGACGCGGTCTTCGACCGGGTGCTGTACGACGGTGCCGAATTCGGCATGCAGGCGCACCCCGGCAGCGAGGAGGAGCAGGACTACCTGGGGATTCCCGGGCTGCTGGAACCCGACCAGGTGCAACTGCTGCTCCAGAAGCGGCAGTCCCGGCAGATCGCGCACAGCCGCCAGAAGCCGGCCGGCGAGGCCGATCTGCTGGAGAAGCCGGCCGAGGCACGGCCGGTGGTCACGCACAAGCAGCTGCTCGGACTGCGCAAGCAGCTCAACACGATGGTTTCGGCCTACACGCACCAGAGCGGCAAGCCGCACGGGGTGATCCACACCGAGCTGCGGCGGGTGTGCGGCGGGCCGCCGAGCGCGGAGGCCACGGCCGGGCAGATCCAGCAGCGGATCAAGAAGGTCCAGGAGTGGGCCACCCGTATGAACTGAGCGCGCCCGCCGCCGAGTTGAGTGCGCCCTTCTGAATCGATTGTGCCCTTCGCCGGCCCGGGACGGGACTGCGGTCCTCGCCCCGGGCCGGCTTCGTGCGTGCGGATGAGGGTGGCGCGACTGCCGGAGGAACGGCGGGGTCACCGGACGAACGCGGCTACCAGACGAGCGGGGCGGACTGGTTCGTCGTGGCCACACACGGAACCGTGGCCGAGGTCGGGGACGAGGCCACGATCTGCAGTGACCAGTTGGTGGCGCTCGGGGGAGTGGGCAGCACCACGGAGTTCGTGCTGTCCCCCGCCGCCAGGGTGCCGGAGGTGAGCTTCAGCGGGCCCAGGGTGATCGGGCTGCCGCCGCTCATGCCGGGGTTGGTCTTCCCGGAGAACTGCACCTGGCTGGTGACGCCGCCCGAGGTCTTGGTGAGCTTGAGCGTCGTCGTGATGCTGTTCGGGTCGGCACTGGTACCGGCCGGCATGGTGATCGCGGTGGACGTGATCTTGATGGTCTTGGACGTGCCCGAGTCGGCGGCGGTCAGGGTGGCGAGACCGCTGCCCCAGGCGCCGCAGTCGTACGTGGCCGTCGCGGTGAGCGGAGTCACGGCCTGGGCCGTCGGAGCCAGGGCGAGCGCGCCGGCCACGGAACAGGCCGCGGCCAGCATCAGGGGGATGTGTCTTCGATTCGACGACATGACGGGGGGAACTCCTTCCGGTTCTGAATTCCGCAGATTCACCGAAGAGCTGAAGAAGTGGATCTGCGTGCCGGGCCCGGCATGTCGGCAGCAGTGAAACTGTGATCTTCAAAGAAGTCAAGAGATGTCCACAGACGCACTTGAAATTCCCAAGGAAATGCTTTTCGGGCATTTCAAATAAGGATCAATCAGTTCTCTCTTGACTTCTTGGCACCTGGCCTCCTCAATGTGCGCAATCAATGGGCCATGGAGGGGTGTCTGGTGATACGACGACGAAGACCCGGCGTGACCGGGCTGCTCGCTGCCTGCTTCGTGATGTCGCTGAGCTGCGCAGGGGCGAGCGCCCAGGCCGCACCGTCGGCCGGCGGGCGGGCCGCCGGGACGGTCACCCCGACCGTCCACTGCACCCTGCCCGCCGGTCAGGGCGAGGCGACCGGGCCGCAGCAGATGACCGTCGAGCTGTCGCCCGCGGTCGTCGCCCCGGGCGGCAAGGTGCACGCCAAGGTCACCCTCGGCCCGTCCCCCGCCACCAGCGGCCTCCCTCTGGAGGACGTGCCGACCATTCCCAGCATCGACCTCGCCATGTCCGGCGGCGCGACCGGCACCGTCACGGTCCGGGGCGCCGAGATCACCATGGACATCCCGTCCGGCACACCCATTGAAATCCCGCCGTACGAGGGCGACTTCCTGGTCCCCGCGAACGCCTCCGGAGACATCTCCTTCGCCCCGGTCCGTACGCTGACGCAGACCAAGGTGCTCGGCTCGGTCTTCGAGACGCCGTGCGACGTCGTCGACGGCGGCGGCAGCATCGGCACCGTCAAGGCGGAGGGCACCGGTTCCGAGCCCGCCACCCTGATCGCGCCCGCCGACCCGGTACGCCCCAACACCGCCGTGACACTCGGGGGTTCGGGCTGGACGCCGGGCGGTACGCCGGTGCCCTCGCTCTGCGCGGTGGGCGGAGGCGGCTGCGATCCGCTGAAGTTCAGCGGCAACACGCTCACCGTCGGCGGTGACGGGACGCTGACCGGCACGGCCACCCTCGCCCAGGCCGGTGCGGTGCCGGACGGCACGTACGAGGTGAAGGTCAACGACGGCACGAAGGAGGCCACGGCCCCCCTCACCGTCAAGGCCGTCGCGGCCGGTGACCGCGAGATCTCGCTGTCGCGGAGCAGCGGCCCGGTCGGCAGCGTGATCACGGTCAGCGGCAAGAACTACAACCCGGACCGCTGGATCAATGTCATCGGCCTCGACGCCTCGGGCACCGGGCTCGACGACAGCGCGGTCTACGTCAAGAGCGGCCCGGACGGCACCTTCTCCGTCGAGTTCACCGTGGTCTCCGAGGCCGTCGTCGCCGTCCAGGCGGACGAGGGCAACGATCCGGCGACCGTACGGACCGCCCCGTTCACCGTCTCCACCGGCGGAGGAGAGGGCGGCAGCGCCGACCAGAAACTGAACACCTCGGTCAGGGCCGGGACACTGTCCATGGTCCAGGACGGTGACACCGTCGACTTCGGTACGACGGTCCTGGGCACCGGCAGCGGGGTGCAGCGCTCCCGGCTCAACCGGGTCGAGGTGGAGGACGCCCGCGGCGTCGACAGCGGCTGGTCGCTGACCGCCACCCTCACCGGCTTCACCAGCGCCGACGGCGACACCATCCCGGCCGGCGCCGTCCGCTGGACGCCCCGGTGCACGGCGCAGAACGGCAGCGTGGGGGTGCCGGTGGCCGGATCGCCCGCCACGCTCGGGAGCGGGGCGGCGAGCCTCTGCCGGATGGATCCGGACGGTTCCCGTCCGTTCACCGGCGGCCGGTTCGACGCCGACGCCGACCTCGCACTCACCGTTCCCGGATTCACCCGGCCCGGAGATTACAGCGCCACTCTCACCCTCACCCTTCTCTGAACACGGAGACGAATAATCCCGGAGGCGCCCGCCCGCTCCCTGTCGCATCGGAGCGGGCGGGCGTCGCCGTTCCGAATTCGGAGAATTCCCGCAGCAGCGGACGACACCCATGGAGGAGCAGCATGCCCGCCCGAAAATCGAGAAG
Source organism: Streptomyces sp. NPDC001880 (assembly GCF_053594575.1). Taxonomy (NCBI): domain Bacteria; kingdom Bacillati; phylum Actinomycetota; class Actinomycetes; order Kitasatosporales; family Streptomycetaceae; genus Streptomyces; species Streptomyces sp. NPDC001880. The sequence goes on along the minus strand of NZ_JBSFET010000007.1, from coordinate 126,162 downwards.
CACCGGAAGACCGGGTACGGCGTTACGCCGTGCCGTGGCCCTCACCGCCGGGGCCGTGCTCGTCTGGACCGGTGGCACCTTCGCACTCGCGCCCGCCGCCGAGGCCGGCACCGTCACCCCGACCGTCCACTGCGCCCTGCCCGCCGGTCAGGGCGAGGCGACCGGGCCGCAGCAGATGAGCGTCGACCTGTCGCCGTCGATCGTCGACCCGGGCGGCAAGGTCCACGCCAAGGTCACCCTCGGCCCGTCCCCCGCCACCAGCGGCCTCAGCCTGAACGACGTGCCCACCACCCCCAGCATCGACCTCGCCATGTCCGGCGGCGCCACCGGCACGGTCACCGTCACCGGCCCCCAGGTCAACCTCGACATCCCGTCCGGCAAGCCCATCGAAATCCCGCCGTACGAGGGGGACTTCATCATCCCCGCCACCGCGAGCGGCCCGATCTCCTTCACCCCGGTACGCAATCTGACGCGTACGAAGGTGCTCGGTTCCACCTACGAGACCCCGTGCGACGTGGTGAGCGGCGGCGGCTCCATCGGCACGGTGACCGCCGAGGGCACCGCGGGCCATCCGGCCACCCTGACCGCGCCCGCCACCGCCGTCCGGCCGTCCACCGCCGTCACCCTGTCCGGCAGCCTGTGGACTGCGGGCGCCACCCCCGTTCCGTCGCTGTGCGCGGCGGACGGCGGCGGCTGCGACCCCGCCAAGTTCGTCTCCAACACGCTTGCGATCAGCGGCTCCGGGGAACTGACCGGCAGCGCGGTGCTCGCCGCCGCGGGCGCCGTGCCCGACGGCTCGTACCTGGTGAAGGTCGGCGACGGTACGAAGGAGGCGACCGCGCCACTGACCGTCAAGGCCTTCGTTCCCGCCGGTCCACGGGCCATCGCGCTCTCCCGCGCCGGTGCGCCGGTCGGCAGCGTCATCTCCGTCACCGGCAGCAACTACTTCCAGGACCGGTGGATCAACATCGTCGGCCTGGACGCGGGCGGGGCGACGCTCGACGACACCGCCGTCTATGTGAAGAGCACCTCCGACGGCACGTTCAGCGCCGAGTTCACCGTCTCCGCTCCGGCCATTGCCGCGATCCAGGTCGACGAGGGAAACGATCCGGCCACTGTGCTGACCACACCGTTCACCGTGACCGACGCCTCCGCGACACTCTCCGCGGGCGCGGCGAAGGTCAAGCCGGGCGGGACGATCGCCCTCTCAGGCGGTGACTGGCCGACCGGCACCACGCCCACCGCCGCGCTCTGCACCGCCGACGGCGGTTCCTGCGACAGCGCCCGGATCAGCGGCTCCACCCTCCGGATCGGCGCCGACGGAACGCTCGCCGGCACGGTCACCGTCGCCGGATCCACCCCCCGTGCCGTGTACGCGCTCCAGGTCACCGCCGGGGGAGCGCAGGCGCTCACCCCGCTGACCGTCGCCCCGTCCTTCGTCGTGCTCACCCCGTCGGCCGGTCCGAAGGGCACGGCGGTCACCGTCGTCGGGCAGGGCTTCGCGAAGGTCGCGACCGTGTCCATCGTCGGGCTGCGGGCCGACGGCTCGCAGACGTCCGACCCGGCGAAGACCAAGGTGGTGGGGCTGGACGGCGCGTTCTCGCAGACCTTCACGGTCAACGCCACCGACACCGTCGCCATCCGGGTCCGGGAGGTCCTCGTCAACCCGCGGACCGAGACGGCGGCGTTCACCGTCCAGGACGGCACCACGCCCGCCGGACCGTCCTTCGCGCTCTCGCCGCCCGAAGGACCCGTCGGCACGGCGGTCCAGGTGACCGGACGGGGATTCGCCCCCGTCGCCACGGTCTCCGTGACGGGCCGCACCGCGGACGGGAAACAGACCGCCGACTCGTACGTCACCCGGGTCATCGGACTCGACGGCACCTTCGCCCTCGACTTCACCGTCCGTGACCCGGCGACGAAGTCGATCCGGGCCTGTGAGGTGCTCGTGAACGGCAAAACTGTGCAGCAGTCGTTCACGGTGCGTTAACGAAAGTTCACTTCTGGTGCGTGAAGTGCCGTGAAGGCGTCGGCCGACCTGGACGCGCGTAGACCTCCAGGATTCGGCCGACGCCGCGCTGACCGGCGCTTATGCTGCTTCAAGCCAACTCTCCCTCCGGCGACGCCCGGATTCTGGACGAGGTCTTCCGCTGAGCGGACTCGCTCGCTACTGTCCAAAAAATGAACGCCCCGTGGCAGAGCCGCTCCGGGGCGCAGCCGGTGCCTGGTTAGGCCGGCGGCCTCTCCGTGCGTCGCCGCTGGGACCGGCGGCGCACATTCCGTGGGAACCGGCCGCTGCCGCTCATCAAAGAGGAGGGGGCGTCGTGACCGCGGAAACCTCCCAGACGCTCGACCGGGGCCTGAGGGTCCTCAAACTGCTTGCCGACACCGACCACGGCCTGACCGTCACCGAGTTGTCCAACAAACTCGGGGTCAACCGGACCGTGGTCTACCGCCTGCTCGCCACCCTGGAGCAACACGCCCTGGTGCGCCGCGACTTGGGCGGCCGGGCCAGAGTGGGCCTGGGTGTGCTGCGCCTGGGCCGCCAGGTGCATCCGCTCGTACGGGAAGCCGCGCTGCCCGCACTGCGGTCGCTCGCCGAGGACATCGGGGCCACTGCCCACCTCACGCTGGTCGACGGCAGCGACGCGCTGGCCGTCGCGGTCGTCGAGCCGACCTGGACGGACTACCACGTGGCCTACCGGGCGGGTTTCCGCCATCCGCTGGACCGGGGCGCCGCGGGCCGGGCGATCCTCGCCGCCCGCCAGAAGCCGGTCGGCGAGACCGCCTTCACCCTCACCCATGGCGAGCTGGAGGCAGGGGCCACCGGGGCCGCGGCGGCGCTGGTGGGGGTGACCGGGGTCGAGGGCAGCGTGGGCGTGGTGATGCTCACGGACTCCGTGCCCGAGCGCGTCGGCCCCCGCGTGGTGGATGCCGCCCGCGAGGTGGCGGACGCGCTCCGGTAGCGCGGGCCTGCAGGGCCCCGCGGGGGTCCTGGCGCGCCGGGAGCCCCTGGACACCCCGGCCCCCGCCGCAGGGGGGTGCGCCCTCGAACGCCGGGCTGCCCGGGAGAAGCCCGCAACCGCCGGGCGGGCCGGATGCGGCACCGGGCGGGCCGGGTGTGGCCCGGGGGTGGGCCGGATGCGCCACCGGGCGGGCCTGGTGTGGCCCCGGGGCGGGGCGCTCGGCAGCCCACAGCCGGTTAGATTGGGCGGGTGCTCACTCGTCTCTCGCGCCCCCGCGCCCTCGCTCTGTGTGCCCTGCCCGTCCTCGCCCTGTTCGGCGTCGCCGCGTTCGCACCGCTGCCGTTCACCCTGGCGCAGCCCGGCTCGACGGCGAATGTGCTCGGGAACGACAACGGCAAGCCCGTGATCAGCATCAAGGGTGCGCCGACCCGCCCCACCGAGGGCGAGCTGCGGATGACGACGATCCTCGCGACCGGGCCGACCGCCGATGTCGGCTTCGGCGATGTGGTCGACAGCTGGTTCCGTACGGACCGGGCGGTCCTGCCCCATGACTCCGTCTACCCGAGCGATGGCTCCGAGAAGGAGATCGAGAAGCACAACCTCGAGGACATGCGGAAGTCGCAGGACGCCGCGGTCGATGCCGCCCTGAACTACCTCGGGAAGAAGCCCGGCTCGGTCGATGTGACCCTGAACCTCGCCGATGTGGGCGGCCCCAGTGCCGGTCTGTTCTTCGCGCTCGGCATCGTCGACAAGCTCGACGGCGACGGCTCCGGCGGCGACCTCACCGGCGGCCGCACCATCGCGGGCACCGGCACGATCCAGGCCAACGGGGCGGTCGGCGCGGTCGGCGGGGTGTCGCTGAAGACCCAGGCCGCACGTCGCGACGGGGCGACCGTCTTCCTCGTGCCGAAGGCGGAGTGCAGGGAGGCACGCGCCGAGCTCCCCAAGGGGCTGCAGCTGATCCCGGTCACGACCCTGAAGGGCGCGGTGTCCTCGCTCAAGGCACTGGAGCAGGGCCACAAGGTCCCGAGCTGCTGAGCGCTGCCCCGTAGCCCCCGGCGGGAGCGCGACGGGGGCTGCTTCTCAAGCTCTCGGCTGCGCTCGAGCAGGGGAGTGCCGGGCGGTGCCCGGAGGACGGGGCGACGCAGGCTCCCGGTTCAGCCCTGCTTGATGAACCCCTCCTGGATCAGCCAGTCCTTCGCCACCTCGTGCGGGTCCTGACCGTCCACGTCCACCTTGGCGTTGAGCACCTGGGCGACCTCGGTGGTCAGCTTCCTGCTGACCGGGTCGAGCAGCCCGGCGATCTGCGGATACCTCTCGAAGGTCTTGGTGTGGACGACCGGCGCCGCGTTGTAGTTGGGGAAGAAGTGCTTGTCGTCGACGAGCACTTCGAGGTCCATCGCCTTGATCCGGCCGTCCGTGGTGAACACCTCGCCCAGCAGGCAGGAGTTGGACTTCGAGACCTGGGTGTAGATGATTCCGGCGTCCATCTTCTTGATGTTGGCGGCAGGGAGCGACATCCCGTAGGCCTTCTCCATGCCCGGCAGCCCGTCGTCGCGCGAGGCGAACTCGTTCTCCACGCAGATCGTCACCGCCGACGGGTCCTTCTTCGCCAGCGCCGCGACGTCGGAGAGCGTCTTCAGGTGGTATTTCGCGTTGTTCTTCCGGCTGATGGCGAGCGCGTAGGTGTTGTTGAGCGTGGACGGCGTCAGCCAGGTCACCCCCGTTCTGCGGTCCTCGTCGCGGACCGCCTCCCACTGCTGGACCGGGTCGGGGACCGGCTTCGCATGGCCCAGGTAGGTGATCCAGCCGGTGCCCGTGTACTCGTACATCGCGTCCGCGTCGCCCTTGACGATCGCCTCGCGCGCACTGATCGAGCCGGGCAGGTTCGTCCGGTCCAGGACCTCCGCGCCTGCGGCCTTGAAGACCAGGCCGATCATCTGGCCCAGGATGATGTTCTCGCTGAAGTTCTTCGAGGTGACGGTCAGCGAGGCACCGGCCAGCGGCTTCCCCCCGCCGACCGAGCCCGGCTCCACCTCGTCCACCATCGGCGAGCCGCTCTTCAGCCCGCACCCGGAGAGCACCAGCGCCAGCGCCACCGCCCCCACCAGGCCGGCCCGTACCTTCCGCGGACCCATCACCCCACCTCCAGCCCGCGCGGCGTCAGCGCCAGCTCGGCCAGCGAGGCCAGCCAGTCCACCAGCAGCGCCAGCACCACCGTCAGCACGGACCCGAGGACCAGCACCGGCATCCGCTGGGTCTGGATGCCCGAGGTGATCAGGTCGCCGAGGCCGCCGCCGCCGACGAAGGTGGCCAGGGTCGCCGTACCCACATTGAGCACCAGCGCCGTGCGCACACCGGCCAGGATCAGCGGGACGGCGAGCGGCAGTTCGACCTTGGTGAGCGTCCCCGTCGCCGACATGCCGATGCCGCGCGAGGCCTCGATGAGGTTCGGCTCGATCGCCTTGAGGCCCGCCACCGTGTTGGAGAAGACCGGCAGCACCGCGTAGATCACCATGCCGATGATCGCCGTCGAAGGACCGATCCCCAGCCAGATCACCAGCAGCGCCAGCAGACCGATCGCCGGTGTCGCCTGCCCGATGTTGGCGACCGCCGTGACCACCGGGGCGCCCTTGCGCAGCCTGCGCCGGGTCAGCGCGATCCCCAGCGGAATGGCGATGATCAGCACCCAGAACGTCGAGATCGCGGTCAGCCGCACATGCTGCCACCAGCGCAGCTGCACATTGCCGCCGGTCAGTGAGTTCCGCGCGATCGAGTCGAGAGGGACGTTGGTGATCCACAGATAGGTGATGAGCAGCACGATCAACAGCGCGAGCGGCATCACCACCAGCTTGCGCCAGGTGATCCGGCGCGCCGGACCGGCCGGCGGCGGGGCGGGCTCCTCCTCCTCGTCCCGGAAGGCATGGCCCTTGACGTCGTGCTCGCCGGCCGGGCGGTCCTTGTCGGAGGAGGGGACGGGGCGCCCGGAGCGCGCCCGGCGGGAGGACTCGTGGTTCAACGGTGAGTGGGGGGTCATGAGCCCGGACCGCCCTCCAGCTCCGCCTCGGTCTGGTGGCTGCGCATCTCCTCCAGGTCGTGCTGGTGCTCGATGGCGGCGAGCCGGTCGGCCTCCAGCAGTTCATGGACGGAGTTCATCAGGGTCTGCATGTCGACGACCCCGATGAACTCGCCGCGCCGCCCGGTCACCGCGGCCCGCCCACCGCTGTCGGTCAGCACCGCCTCCAGCGCGTCGTGCAGCGTCGCGTCACGCGTCACCGTGTCGTGGACCAGCTGCCCCGCCCGCGCCAGCGAACCCCGGGCCCGCATCAGGTCGCCGCGCCGCAGCCATTTGTACGGGCGGTTCCTGCGGTCCAGCATCAACAGCTCGTTGTGCGGGCCGATGCGCAGCTTGTTGAAGATCGACTGGAGCGGGTCGTCGACGGTCACCGTCGGGAACGCCGCCATCTCCACATCCCGTACGCGGGTGAGGTTGAGCCGTTTCAGCGCCGCCCCGGCCCCGACGAAGCCCGAGACGAAGTCGTCCGTCGGATTGGTGAGGATCGCCTCCGGGGTGTCGAACTGCGCGATGTGCGAACGCTCCCGCAGCACGGCGATCCGGTCACCCAGCTTGATCGCCTCGTCGAAGTCGTGGGTGACGAAGACGATCGTCTTGTGCAGTTCGTGCTGGAGCCGGATCAGCTCGTCCTGGAGATGGTCGCGGGTGATCGGGTCGACCGCGCCGAACGGTTCGTCCATCAGCAGCACCGGCGGATCCGCCGCCAGCGCCCGCGCCACGCCCACCCGCTGCTGCTGGCCGCCGGAGAGGGCGCGGGGATAGCGTCCGTGGAACTCCCGCGGATCGAGCCCCACCAGATCGAGCATCTCCTCGACCCGGTCCTTCACCTTCGACTTCGACCAGCCGACCATCTTCGGTACGAGGGCGATGTTCTCGGCGACCGTCATGTGCGGGAAGAGCCCGGACGACTGGATCGCGTAGCCGATCTTGCGGCGCAGCTTCACCGGGTCGATGCCGGTGACGTCCTCGTCGTTGATCCTGATCCGCCCGGACGACGGCTCGATCAGCCGGTTGATCATCTTCAGGGTGGTGGACTTTCCGCAGCCGGACGGGCCGACGAAGATCACCGTCTCGCCGGCCTTGATCTCCATCGACACGCTGTCCACCGCCGGGCTGGGATTGCCCGGATAGCGCTTGGTCAGGTCCTCCAGATGGATGGTCGCACCGGACGCGGTCCTCCCCGTCCCGGCGTTCTCGGCGGCCGCGCTCTCGTTGGCGGTATCAGACACGAATCCCCCTTGGAATGGTGAGCCTCCCGAGCAGTACGTACGCGGCGTCGAAGAGCAGAGCGAGGATGACGATGCCGAGCGTGCCCGCGAGCACCTGATTGAGCGCGTTGGCGCTGCCCAGCGAGGCGATGCCGCGGAAGATCTCGTTGCCCAGACCGGGACCCGAGGCGTATGCGGCGATGGCGGCGATGCCCATCAGCATCTGGGTGGAGACCCGGATGCCGGTGAGGATCGGCGGCCAGGCGAGCGGGAGTTCCACCCGGCACAGCCGGGCCGGCCGCGACATCCCGATGCCCTTCGCGGCGTCGACCAGCGCCGGATCGATGCCGCGTAGCCCCACGATGGAGTTGCGGACGATGGGCAGCAGCCCGTACAGCGTCAGGGTGATCACCGTGGGCGCGACGCCGAGGCCGACGAGCGGGATGAGCAGACCGATCGCGGCGAGGGAGGGGATGGTGAGGATCGTCGCCGTCGAGGTGATGGCCAGTGACCCCGCCCAGCCGCTGCGGTAGGTGACGACCCCGATCAGGATGCCCAGCAAGGTGGCGATGACCATGCACTGGAACACGGCGCTGGCATGCTGGTACGCATCGGTGAGCAGCTGTTGGTGCCGGTTGCCCAGGTACTCCCAGAAGCTCACACGCCACTCCTCGGCTCAGTCGTCGTCCTCCGCGGCCTGCTCGACGAGCGGGATGATCCGCAGGGGGACCGGGTTCTCCATGACGATGGCCGTGGAGGCCCGGACGATGCCATCAAAACCGACAACCCGGTCGATCACCCGCTGGAGATCGGCGTTGGAACGCGCGACGAGACGGCAGAGCATGTCGCCGTGCCCGGTGGTGGTGTGCAGCTCCAGAACTTCCGGTACGCCGGCCAAGTGGGCCCGTACGTCGGCTCCTTGACCCTGCTTGATCTCCAGCGTGGCGAACGCGGTGACGGGATAGCCGAGCGCCGCCGGATCGACCGTCGGGCCGAATCCGCGGATGACTCCATTCGACTGAAGCCGGTCGAGCCGGGCCTGCACCGTGCCCCGGGCCACGCCGAGCCTGCGCGATGCTTCGAGGACGCCGATGCGGGGTTCACGGGCCAGCAGCACGATGAGCCGCCCGTCCAGTCGATCGATCGCCATGGTCTTCTCCGAAGGGGTGGGCGTGATGGTCATCATGTACAGATAGCCCGCCCATCATCCTTATCCGCTGTACAGATTGCCCAGCGGAATCACGAACTATTGCGCACCTTGCGAAGCAGAGAGAGCCTTCGGACATGACTGAGACTCTGCACACCACCCCCGAAACAGCCCGGCAGGCCGACCCCTTCCCGGTCAAGGGAATGGACGCGGTCGTCTTCGCCGTCGGCAACGCCAAGCAGGCCGCGCACTACTACTCCACGGCCTTCGGCATGAAGCTGGTCGCCTACTCCGGACCGGAGAACGGCAGCCGCGAGACGGCGAGTTACGTACTGACCAACGGATCGGCGCGTTTCGTCTTCACCTCCGTCATCAAGGCCGCCACCGACCACGGCCGCTTCCTCGCCGCCCATGTGGCCGAGCACGGCGACGGCGTCGTCGACCTGGCCATCGAGGTCCCGGACGCCCGCGCGGCCTATGCGTACGCGGTCGAGCACGGCGCCCTCGGCCTCGACGAGCCGCACGAGGTCAAGGACGAGCACGGCACCGTCGTGCTCGCCGCGATCGCCACGTACGGCGAGACCCGGCACACCCTCGTCGAGCGCTCCGGCTACGACGGCCCCTACCTCCCCGGCTACGCCGCGGCCGACCCGATCGTCGAGCCCCCGGCCAAGCGCACCTTCCAGGCCATCGACCACTGCGTCGGCAACGTGGAGCTCGGCCGGATGAACGAGTGGGTCGGCTTCTACAACAAGGTCATGGGCTTCACCAACATGAAGGAGTTCGTGGGCGACGACATCGCCACCGAGTACTCCGCGCTCATGTCGAAGGTCGTGGCCGACGGCACCCTCAAGGTCAAGTTCCCGATCAACGAACCGGCGATCGCCAAGAAGAAGTCCCAGATCGACGAGTACCTGGAGTTCTACGGCGGCGCCGGCGTCCAGCACATCGCGCTCGCCACGAACGACATCGTCGCCTCGGTACGGGCGATGCGGGCGGCCGGCGTCCAGTTCCTGGACACGCCCGACTCGTACTACGACACCCTCGGCGAGTGGGCGGGCGAGACCCGCGTGCCCGTGGAGACCCTGCGCGAGCTGAAGATCCTCGTCGACCGCGACGAGGACGGCTACCTGCTGCAGATCTTCACCAAGCCGGTCCAGGACCGCCCGACCGTCTTCTTCGAGATGATCGAGCGCCATGGCTCGATGGGCTTCGGCAAGGGCAACTTCAAGGCCCTGTTCGAGGCGATCGAGCGCGAGCAGGAGAAGCGCGGCAACCTCTGACCCGAGGGCCGGCGCACCACAGGCTCCGGGCTCCTCAACGGCCGCCCGGGGCCGGTTGGCGTTGTCACGGGCCGATTCGGCTCGGGCTGCTCCGGCTCCGGCTTCCGCGGTTCGATTCTCTTCGGTTCCGGCTTCTTCGGTTCCGGTTGCCGCGGTGCGGGCTTCTGCTGCTCCGGTCGCGGTGTCGGCGCTGCGGGCCGTGCCGCCGCAGCCGCCGCAGCCGTCGGAGGCGATGCCTGAGGCGCGGGAGGCTCGGGCTCCAGGGCGGGCCACAGTCCTACGGGCCGTCCGGTGGGGGAGATGCCAGATCGTCCAGGGCCTCCTGGGCGGCCGGACCGTCCAGCGGTGAGAACCGCGGGTTGGAGCGCAGCGCCTCCTCCAGATTGCGGCGCGCCGGACCGTAGTCCCGCAGGGCCTTCTGGACCAGGCCCAGATGGTACGCGTACGAGGCGTTCTGCCCACCCGCGTCGACCGCACGGGTCGCGTACTCCAGCGCGGCGGACGGCTCGCCCGAGCGGTACAGGGCCCAGCCCAGCGCGTCCGCCACCGCCGCGCTGCGGTGCTGCCGCGCCCATTCGTCGTTCAGCAGGTCGACCGCCGTGTCCGGATCCCCGTGGTCGGCCTCGAAGCGGCCACGCAGGACAGCGTTGTTCACGCCCTGGGCGTCGTCCCGGGTGAGGGCCTCGCGGAGCCCGGCGTACTGGCTGCGGGCTTCTTCGTCCAGCCCCAGCGACTCGTACAACTCGCCCAGCTCCAGCATGTATTCGGGCCGGGGGAGATGCGCCAGCGCAGCCCAGTAGTCGCGCCGTGCCTCGTCGGTGCGGCCGAGCGCCAACAGCGCCCTGGCCCGGCCCGCGAGCGACGGGTGGTGGTTCCGGTCGGTCCGCAGTGCCGCGCTGTACTGTGCGACCGCCTCCTCCGGCTTGCCCCGCTCCCAGGCCAGTTCGCCCAGCAGGGCCAGGCACTCCGCCTTCTGCGCGGGGGTGGCCGCCCGGTCCGCCGCGTCCTGCGCGTTGGCCAGCGCGTCCTCGCGCCGGCCCTGGTCCAGGTACATCCTGGCCGTCTGCACGAGCGCCGGGACCCCCGCGCGCAGCGCCGTGAACCGCTCCACCGCCGTCTTCACGGACTTGCGGTCGCCGAGACCGGAGTACGCCTCGATCAGCGCCGGATAGACGGTCCACTGCTTCGGCTGCCGAGCCCGTACCTTCTCGCCCCACTTCTTCGCCGTGCCGAAGTCGTGCCGGGCATTGGCCAGCGCCGCGAGCCCCACCCAGGCCGCCGTGTTCCCGCTCTCACCCGGCCGTACGTCCAGCGAGCGCTTCAGCGCCTGCTCGGCCCGCCCGTAGTACGCCGTGTCCGCGGCACGCCGTGCCCACTCCGCGTAGGCCGTACCGAGCACCGCCCAGGACCGCGCGTCGGACGGATGAGTGCCCACCCACTGCTGCCGGTCCCCGATCAGCGCCGTCAGATCGGAGAGCGAGGCCGGGGAGCCGGCCGCCGTCGCCGTCAGCGCACGCGAGACCGGGCCGGGCGCGGGCGGCGTGGCCTTCTTTCCGTCGTCCGGAACGGTCACCACCGCACCCGTCACCAGCACCGCACCCGCCACCACGCCCAGGGCCGCCCGGCGCAGCGTCGTACGCAGCGAGAAGGGCGGGAGCCCGTCCTCCGACGCCGGGTCGAAGAACGTGGACAGCGCGGAGGCGCCGGCGAAGTCCGAGGCGTCAAGGGGAGGGCGGCGGCGCGGACCGGGAGACTGCGGAGGCTGCTGCGGCATGACATCCATGCCGATCACTCTGCGTCAGTAATAAGAGCACACCGCGCCTTGTGGAGGCCACGGCAGACGGGTTCACACCAATGGGCCCGGGTGTCACGCTTGGATCGTGAACGGTCTTCTCGAACAACTGCGTGCGGGTCTGCCCGCCGAGGCCCTGGTCACGGATCCCGACGTCACCGCCTCGTACGCCCACGACATGGCGAGCTTCTGCGACGCGGGCACGCCCGCGGTCGTCGTGCTCCCGCGCACGGTCGAGCAGGTCCAGCACGTCATGCGCACGGCCACCGCGCTGCGCGTGCCGGTCGTCCCGCAGGGAGCCCGTACCGGCCTGTCGGGCGCGGCCAACGCCTCCGACGGCTGCATCGTGCTGTCCCTGGTGAAGATGGACCGGATCCTGGAGATCAGCCCGGTCGACCGGATCGCCGTCGTCGAACCGGGCGTCGTCAACGCGGTGCTGTCCCGGGCGGTCGACGAGCACGGTCTCTATTACCCGCCGGACCCCTCCAGCTGGGAGATGTGCACCATCGGCGGCAACATCGGCACCGCGTCCGGCGGCCTGTGCTGCGTGAAGTACGGGGTCACCGCCGAATACGTACTCGGCCTGGAGGTCGTCCTCGCCGACGGGCGCCTGCTCTCCACCGGCCGCCGCACCGCGAAGGGCGTCGCCGGATACGACCTCACCCGGCTCTTCGTCGGCTCGGAGGGCAGCCTCGGCATCGTCGTCAAGGCCGTGCTCGCGCTGAGGCCCCGGCCGCCGCAGCAGCTGGTCCTGGCCGCGGAGTTCCCGAGCGCGGCGACCGCCTGCGAGGCGATCTGCCGGATCATGGAGCGTGGTCACACTCCGTCACTCCTCGAACTGATGGACCGTACAACGATCCAGGCCGTCAACAAGATGGCCGACATGGGCCTCCCCGACAGCACCGAGGCGCTCCTGCTCGCCGCGTTCGACACCCCGGACCCGTCGGCCGACCTGGCCGCCGTCGCCGAGCTGTGCACCGCGGCCGGTGCAACCGACGTGGTCCCCGCGGAGGACGCCGCCGAGTCCGAAATGCTGCTCCAGGCCCGGCGGATGTCGCTCACCGCGCTGGAGACCGTCAAGTCGGCCACGATGATCGACGACGTCTGCGTACCCCGCTCGAAGCTCGGCGCCATGCTGGAGGGCACCGCGGCCGTCGCCGAGAAGTACGGCCTCACCATCGGCGTCTGCGCGCACGCGGGCGACGGCAACACCCACCCCGTCGTCTGCTTCGACCACACCGACGCCGACGAGTCCCGGCGGGCCCGCGAATCCTTCGACGAGATCATGGCGCTCGGCCTGGAGCTCGGCGGCACGATCACCGGTGAACACGGTGTGGGCGTACTGAAGAAGGAGTGGCTCGCGCGCGAGCTCGGCGAGGTGAGCGTCGAACTGCACCGGGGCATCAAGCAGGCGTTCGACCCGCTGGGGCTTCTCAACCCCGGCAAGGTGTTCTGACCGCGGGCGCGAGGGCCGGGCGGAGCGGTTCCCGCTCATGCCCCGCCGTCCTGCGACTCGTCCGACGGCCACGGGTCGCGCATCCACAGGTCGTCGGCCGGCAGCGGCGCGAGCAGCTCGGCGAGGCCGTCGTCGATCCCGAGCAGCTCGGCCTCGGTGCCGGGCGGGACCACCCGCAGCGTCCGCTCCATCCAGGCGGCGACCGCGGCGGACGGCACCTCCAGGAGCGCATCCCCGTTGGGCGAGGTCAGCGCGACGAAGATGACGTTGCGCTGTTCGACCTTGGTCGGCCAGATCCGGACGTCCCCGTGACCGCACGGCCGGAACACCCCTTCGACCAGCAGATCGCGGGCGAACGTCCAGTGGACCGGGAAGTCGGAGCCGATGTGAAAGGCGACGTGCACGGCGTACGGGTCCTCCGTGCGGTAGGTCAGACGGGCGGGTACGGGGATGCTGCGCTCGGGCGACAGGACCAGCTTGAGTTCCAGCTCGCGTTCCACGACGGTGTGCATGAGTGCGTCCTTCCGGTGCCTGTGGACCGGTCCCATGACCGGCCCGCACAAGGAGAGAGCGCCCTCCCCGTCGTCTATTACGCGACTTCCGAAAAAAATTTCCGGGCGACGGGAAAGCGGCCCAAACCCCTGGAGTGGCCCAGGGATACGCGGGTGTCTGGTAGATGTGGACCCGTTGCATTCAGGCCTCGAAGAGATACGGGACCACGGTGATGAGCGCCCCAACCCCGGCACCCGGTGACGAAAGCCCCCGCGAGGGGTACTACCCCGACCCGTCCATTCCCGGATACGTCCGGTACTGGAACGGTGCTTCGTGGGTGCCAGGCACGAGCCGCCCCGCCCCTCAGCAGGGCGAGTCGATGTCTGCGGCGCCTTCCGGAGCAGCGCCCTCCGCACCGGCGGCCGAGCCGGAGCCGCAGCCGGATGCGCGGCCGCAGTCGTCGCCGTCGCAGCCCGCCGTCCCGGCACCGGTGGACGAGACCGGTCCGGTCTTCCTGGACGAGGAGCCGTCCGCGGGCAACCGCCCCGAACCCGCCACCGCCTGGCAGGCCGATGCCTCCCGGCAGACCGGATTCGGCGGGGAACACGACCGACGGGTCTCCTGGGGCGGCACCGGCCAGTCCGATGATCGGAGCGACCGGAGCGACCGGAGCGACCGGAGCGACCGGAGCGGGCAGAGCGGGCAGGGTGATCAGGACCGGCCTTCGGGTACGGAGCCCGGCCCCGATCCGCGTACGCCTGCGGACCGTGCCCCCGCCCCCGCCGACCGAGCTCAGGCCGACCGGGCTCCGGCGGATCCGCGACAGCCCGCAGCCGCTGTCCCCGAGAACACCGTGGCGATCCGGGTCGGCCGTCAGGGCCGTCCTGGCGGCAGCGGCGAAACGGGCGACGGCGCGGGCGACTCCGGGCGGCCGCCCGCCGACGGGACGGTCACGATCCGGGCCGTGGGTCAGGGCGGTGGGCCGCCCGCTCACCGGACGGCGGAACCTGCGGCCTCGGAGGGGACGATGGCGATCCGCGCGATCGCCCCCGGTACGGGAGCCCAGAACCCCGCCCCGGCCCCCGCACAGAACCGGACCCCCGCCCAGGCGCGGAACCCCGCCCCGGCCCCCGCACAGAACCCCGCTCCCTGGGCGCAGCTTCCGGCTCAGCAGCAACAGCCCCAGCTCCCGGCCCAGCAGCAACAGCCTCAACTCCAGCCCCAGCCCCAGCAGCCCCAGCCCCAGCCCCAGCCCCAGCCCCAACAGCCCCAGCAGCCCCAGCCCCAGCCCCAGCCCCAGCCGCAGCTCGGCGCGCAGGGTGCTCAGCCGGATCAGCGCGTCGTGCCCTGGAAGCCGCCGGTCAACGACCCCTTCCAACAGCTCGCGCAGGCCCAGGCGGCGGCCAGGCCGGCCGGGCTCGGCAAGCGGTTCGCCGCCCGGCTGATCGACACCGTCGTACTGATGTCGCTGGTCGGTGCGATCGGCTTCCCGCTCGTCTCGCAGGCACTGGACCACATCGACGAGAAGATCAACGCGGCGAAGCTGTCCGGTGAGACGGTTACCGTCTGGCTGGTGGACTCCACCACGGCCGGTCTGTTCGGCGGGGTGATCGCCGCGTTCCTCGTGCTCGGCGTGCTGCTGGAGGCGCTGCCGACGGCCAAGTGGGGACGCACGCTCGGCAAGAAGCTCTGCGGACTCGAAGTGCGGGACATCGAGTCCCACGACGCCCCGTCCTTCGGCGCCGCGCTGCGTCGGTGGCTGGTCTACGGTGTGCTCGGCCTCCTCGTGATCGGCGTGGTCAACGTGCTGTGGTGTCTGATCGACCGGCCGTGGCGCCAGTGCTGGCACGACAAGGCGGCACGCACCTTCGTGGCGGGCTGAGCGCACCCGCCCGGCTGACGGCCCATCGGGTGAGGGGCCGTCGGCGCCGCCCGTTCCCCCGAACGCACCTGAGCCGTTGCGGGCGCCCCCGGGCCGGGGTGCACTGCCCCCATGAGCAACGATCAGCCGACGTCCGGTCAGCCGCCCGAGGACGACCCGTTCCGCAAGAAGCCGCACGAGCCGCCGCCGTCATCGGGTTCGCCGTACGACAGTGCTCCGCCCCCGCCGCCGTACGAACCGGGGCCCTACGGCGGCGGACCGTACGGCGGTGCGGATCCGCTGGCGGGCATGCCGCCGCTCGGGGAGCCGGGCAAGCGCGTCCTGGCCCGGCTGATCGACTTCCTGATCGTCACGATCCCGCTCTATCTGATCTCGCTGCCGTGGGGCGGCGTGGTCGAGGTGACGGAGAACAACGGCAACGGCAGCAACAACGATTTCGGCGATGTCTTCAGTCAGACGTACAGCGGGCACCAGCTGGTGTGGTCACTGATCGGTCTGGTCGTTTACGTCGCGTACGACACGTACTTCACGCACAAGGACGGCCGGACCCCCGGCAAGCGGCTGCTGAAGATGCGGGTCGCGATGCTCAACGACGGCCGGGTGCCGGACACCGGCGCGGCATTCCTGCGGGCCGTGGTGCTGTGGCTGCCGGCGCTGCTGTGCTGCCCGTGCCTGTGGTGGCTGATCAACATCGTGCTCATGTTCACGGACAAGCCGTACCGGCAGGGCCTGCATGACAAGGCGGCGAAGACGGTGGTCGTACAGACCAACTGAGCCGGACCAACTGAGCCGGACCGACCGAGCCGGACCAACTGAGCCGGACCGACCGAGCCGGACCAACTGAGCCGGACCGACCGAGCCGGACCGAGCCGAGCCGGACCGACCGAGCCGGGCCGACCGGGTCTGATCCGAACGAAAGGCCTCAGGGGCGCAGCGAGTGCCGGTCCACGCGCTCGTCCGCGGGAGTCGCGGAGCGCTGCGCGGCCTCGCGGGGGGCGGGGACGGGGGCCCGGTCCCCGTCGCGGGCGAGGCCCTCGGCCTCGATGGCCGCCGAGACCGCGTCCCGGTTCACCCGGACCGCGGAGCGGGACCGCGCCTGCTTCGCGGATTTCGCGTGTGCCGGCCGGGGCACGGTGACTGCCACCAGCAGACCGAGCGCGAGCGCCGCGGTTCCGATGACGGCGATGGCGACGCCCGAGTCCGTACGGGAGAGCAGCAGCATCGCGAGGGTCGAGAAGACGACGGTGACCGAACCGTAGGAGAGCTGTGCGGCAGTGGGATGCGGCATGGCGGTATCCGTCCTCGGGGCATCGGATGGGCAGTCTCTCAACACGGTCGCACTGTCAATCGACTCTACGACGGTGGATGCCCGGGAGGGGATGCTGGTAAGCGTGACCTAACCCACGGTATCGGTGCACAGGGGGCGCACGGAGTCATTCCGTACCTCGATCGCGGCCCATGACTCGCCGGATACCGGCTTGATGAACGTCCGGATAACGGAAGCGTTCTCCTGCATAGTGCACTTGGCCTGCTCAAGTCAAGATCTGTCTTTTCTCGCGTAACTCCGGTCGAATGTCGTCACTTGTGACGCGTATTCGCGCGCGGCCCCACACCACTCCTGGCCGCAGCGGCGAGTGCCGGGGAGGACTGCATCAAGTGACCACAAACAGACGGGCGCTTCGCTCCGCAGCGGTTGTCGTGGCCATGGCTGCCACCGCTGCCACGGCGTCAGCTTTCGCCACCGCTCAGGCTGATGACACGACATCGGGAGCCAGGAGCGCCACCGTCGACCGCCGTGACCCGGGGTCGGCGAAGGGCAACGAGCACGACCTGAAGGGCCCGTTCACCGAGCAGCAGGACGCGCAGCGTCAGGCCGCCCTGGAGCAGGTCATATCGGGCGACAAGAAGATCACGAAGCGTGGCGGCTCCCAGGTCGTCAAGCTCGACGACAAGAAGTACGTCGAGCTCGGCCGCGAGAAGACCGACAAGATCTTCACGGTCCTCGTGGAGTTCGGCGACCAGGTCGACAACACCACCATGTTCGACCCGGACGGCGACGGCCCGAAGCCGGCCGTTCCGAAGTACGGGGGAACGCCCGGCCCGCTGCACAACAAGATTGCCAAGCCGGACCCCAAGAAGGACAACAGCACCGCCTGGCAGGCCGATTACAACCAGGCGCACTTCCAGGACCTCTACTTCGGTGAGGGCGCCGGCAAGGACTCGCTGAAGACGTACTACGAGAAGACGTCCTCAGGGCGCTACTCGGTCGAGGGTGAGGTCTCCGACTGGGTCAAGGTGCCGTACAACGAGGCCCGTTACGGCTCCAACTACTGCGGCGCGACCAACTGCGCCAACGCCTGGGACATGATCCGGGACGGCGTGAACGCCTGGGCCGCCGACCAGAAGGCCAAGGGCCGTACGCCCGAGCAGATCAAGGCAGATCTCGCCCAGTACGACCAGTGGGACCGTTACGACCACGACGGCGACGGCAACTTCAACGAGCCCGACGGCTACATCGACCACTTCCAGATCGTCCACGCCGGTGAGGACGAGTCCGCGGGCGGCGGCGTCGAGGGCAAGAACGCCATCTGGGCCCACCGTTGGTACGCCTACGGCACCAACGCCGGTGCGACCGGCCCGGAGGGCAACAAGGCCGGCGGCGCCGAGATCGGTGACACCGGCATCTGGGTCGGCGACTACACCGCGCAGCCCGAGAACGGCGGCCTGGGTGTCTTCGCCCACGAGTTCGGCCACGACCTGGGTCTGCCGGACCTCTACGACACCACCAACACCGCCGAGAACTCGGTCGGTTTCTGGTCCCTGATGTCGGCCGGCTCCTGGCTCGGCACCGGCAAGGACTCGATCGGTGACCTGCCCGGCGACATGACCGCCTGGGACAAGCTCCAGCTGGGCTGGCTCGACTACGCCGAGGCCAAGGCCTCGACGAAGTCCACCCACAAGCTGGGTGTCTCCGAGTACAACACCAAGAACAAGCAGGCGCTCGTCGTCACGCTGCCCGAGAAGCCCGTCACCACCGCCGTCACCAAGCCGGCGGAGGGCTCCAAGCAGTGGTGGAGCGACATGGGCGACAACCTCAGCAACACCCTGTCCCGTTCGGTGGACCTGACCGGCAAGTCCAAGGCCTCCCTGGACCTTTCGGGCTGGTGGGACATCGAGAAGGACTACGACTACCTCTACACCGAGGTGTCGGACAACGGCGGCACCAGCTGGACCGCGATCGACGGCACGGCCGACGGCAAGGCGATCCCGCGCGACGCCAGTGACAAGCCGGCCCTGACCGACGTCTCCGGCAAGTACCAGCAGCTCTCCTACTCGCTGGACGCCTACGCGGGCAAGAAGATCGACATCCGCTTCCGCTACGCCACCGACGGCGGCGCCGGCGGCATCGGCTTCGCGGCCGACACCATCTCGGTCACCGCCGACGGTGCCGCGCTCTTCACGGACAACGCCGAGGGCGACGACAACGGCTGGACCGCCAAGGGCTTCTCCCGCGTCGGCGAGTCGTTCACCAAGGACTACCCGCAGTACTACATCGCGGAGAACCGCCAGTACGTCAGCTACGACAAGACCCTTGAGGTCGGCCCGTACAACTTCGGCTTCTCCAAGACCCGTCCGGACTGGGTGGAGCACTACCCGTACCAGAACGGTCTGCTCGTCTGGCTCTGGGACAAGTCCCAGAAGGACAACAACGTGTCGCAGCACCCGGGCCAGGGCCTGATCCTGCCGGTCGACGCGCACGCCAAGCCCCTGAAGTGGGCCGACGGCTCGGTCATCCGCAACAAGATCCAGCCGTTCGACGCGCCCTTCAGCTGGTACTCGACCGACGCCTTCACGCTGCACAATGCGGACGTACCGGTGCGGATCAAGTCGCAGCATGGCATCCCGGTCTTCGACGACCACAAGGGCACCTACTGGTACAAGGAGAACCCGACCGGAAGTGTTCAGGTTCCTGACACGAACACCCGGATCACGATCGTCAAGGAGCCGCGCAGCGGCCAGACGATCACCGTGAAGGTCGGTCCCTCGCACAAGTAGTCCCGTATAACCGCAGGTCAAAGCATGATCGGCCGTCGCCCTCTAGCGGGCGGCGGCCGATCGTGTTTAGGTGCGTCTTGTTCAGAAGCTTATTGACACGACGTCTCACGGGGGAGTGTGGAGCATGGCAGGCGGAGGGTTCTGCAAGTTGCCGAACGGCAGTGTGGTGGTGGCGATCACCTTGCCCAGTCCGACGGACGGAGCGGGTTCCGGCACCCCGGTCCGGGTCCTGGTGCACGCGGCCAACCGGGCCCGAGCCCTGACCCGGCTGCGCAACGCGGGCCTGCGCGCCGTCTACCTCCGCGGCAACGCCGAGCCGCCCACGCCCGACGAGATCACCGCCGTGCTGCACCACCCCGACGGACTGCTGTGGCGGGCGAGACCGGAGCGGGCGCAGGAGCTCTGGCACCCGATCCGGGCCCTGCTCCGACCCGCCGTCCCCGTACGGCGTCCGGCCTGAGCGGCTGTCGGGTGACCTCGGATCGGAAAGCGAACGCGGTCCGGTGCGTGCGATTCCAAGGCGGAGGAGGGATTCAACGCGGAGCGTTGGCGACCGACGACAACGCGGAAAGCGTGCGCATCAGGGCGTGGCCGCCCGGTCCGAGATCACCCGACAGCCTCTGAGCCCCGCGCGGGGCCTGTGCGGACCGCAGAAGGGCGTGGCGCGCGGCTCTACACCACCGGCTTGCCGGAAAGCTTCACGCCCGCCCTGCGGAGCTCCTCCAGGGCGCGCTCCGTGGTCGTCTCGGCGACCCCGGCGGTCAGGTCGAGCAGCACATGCGTCGTGAAGCCCGCCCGGACCGCGTCCAGCGCCGTGGCCCGCACGCAGTGGTCGGTCGCGATGCCGACGATGTCGACCTCGGTGATCCGGTGGTCCCGCAGCCAGTCGGCCAGCCCCACGCCGTTCTCGTCGAGGCCCTCGAAGCCGCTGTACGCCGCGGCGTAGGCGCCCTTGTCGAACACCGCGTCGATCGCCCCCGAGGCGACCGCGGGGGCGAAATTCGGGTGGAATCCCACGCCCTCCGTGCCGGCCACGCAGTGCGCCGGCCAGGAGTGCTCGAAGTCCGGCTCGGCGGAGAAGTGGTTGCCCGGGTCGATGTGGTGGTCGCGGGTGGCCACCACATGGTGGTACCCGGCCTGGGCCTCCCCGATCAGATCGGTGATGGCGGCGGCGACATCGGTGCCCCCCGCCACGGCGAGGCTGCCGCCCTCGCAGAAGTCGTTCTGAACGTCGACGACGATCAAGGCGCGGTGCATGGCGGGTGTCCTTCGGTGGGGGACGGTCGGCGGTCGTGGGGGGTGTATTTCGAGCCTAGAGACTCCGGCCCCGGATAGGGAGGGGACGGAATGGAGGCCTTGCGGCGTTGTGGGACACGGTGGCGCGCGAGCGCGCCCGCCCGCCACCGAGCACCGCTGATGCCGGATCAGGTCGGGGACGCGGCGTCCGGCACGGCACCTTGTGGCGTTGCCGAAACGTCCGAACGGCTCCGCTACGAGTGCGCTCCGGTGCCTTGCGATACACCGGACCGGACGCCGCGCCCGGTCCGGTCCGATCTGCCGGGCAGGCTGCTCCGGACGCCGCGCCCGGTCCGGCCCGATCCGCCGGGCAGGCCGCAGCAGCCGGTCATACGTACTCCGTGGGAATCACCGGCTCTCCGCGCGACAGCTGCACCGCAGACATCGGCAGCCCCGCCCGTGCCGCGATGTGCCGCTCACGCGCCGCGTCCAGCGGCTCGCGGGCGATCGCCTCGCCGCCCCTGACCAGCTCGACCAGCAGCTGCCGGTCGGCCAGCTCCGGCGGTACGGCACCGGTGCCGATCACCTCGGCCTCGGCCACCCCGTTCTCGTCCAGCCGGCGCGCGGCCCACTTGCGACCGCCCACCGACGACTTCGAGCCGAGCGACTTCTTGGCCACCGGACGCAGCGGCTCCGCCGGATCGGCGGACCCGGCACGGGCGACGAGCTTGTAGATCATCGAGCAGGTGGGCTGCCCGCTGCCGGTCACCAGCTGCGTGCCCACCCCGTACGCGTCGACCGGCGCCGCGGCCAGCGAGGCGATGGCGTACTCGTCCAGGTCCGACGTCACCACGATCTTCGTCTCCGTGGCGCCCAGCTCGTCCAGCTGCTGCCGCACCCGGTGCGCGACCAGCAGCAGGTCGCCGGAGTCGATCCGCACCGCGCCCAGCTCGGTCCCGGCGACCTCGACCGCCGTACGGACCGCCTCGGCGACGTCGTACGTGTCGACCAGCAGCGTCGTGCCCCGGCCCAGTGAGTCGACCTGGGCCCGGAACGCGTCGCGCTCGGTGTCGTGGAGCAGCGTGAAGGCGTGGGCGCTCGTCCCGACGGTCGGGATGTTGTAGCGGAAGCCCGCCGCCAGGTCGGACGTGCTGTTGAAGCCGCCGATGTACGCGGCACGCGCCGACGCCACCGCCGACAGTTCATGGGTGCGCCGTGCACCCATCTCGATCAGGCCACGCCCGCCCGCCGCGGCGGACATCCGCGACGCGGCGGCGGCGATCGCCGAGTCGTGGTTGAGGATCGACAGGATCACCGTCTCCAGCAGCACGCACTCGGCGAAGGAGCCCTCGACCCGCAGGATCGGCGAGCCCGGGAAGTACACCTCGCCCTCCGGGTAGCCCCAGATGTCACCGCTGAAGCGGTAGTCGGCCAGCCAGGCGAGCGTGGGCCCGTCCACGACGTGCTGTTCGCGCAGGAAGGTGAGCATCTCGTCGTCGAAGTGGAAGTTCTCCACCGCGTCCAGTACCCGTCCGATGCCCGCGACGACGCCGTAACGCCGCCCCTCGGGCAGCCGGCGCGTGAAGGCCTCGAAGACCGAGCGGCGGTCGGCCGTGCCGGCCTTCAGTGCGGCCTGCACCATCGTGAGCTCGTACTGGTCGGTGAAGAGCGCGGTCGACGGCACACCGACCCGTCGCCCAAGGTCCGCAGAGTTCATGTTCCGGATGCTACCCCTATGTCGTCAGAGTGACGAGATCCCGGGTCGTTTGTGCGATGCACCCTCCCGAGTGGCAGCATGGGGTGGGTGAGCGTCGCACCCACAGAGATCGAGCGTCCCGAATCGGCCGAGGAGAGTGTCGTCGTCCCCGAGCCGGACGTCCCCTGGGTGACGCTGGTCCACAACGACCCGGTCAATCTCATGAGCTATGTGACCTATGTCTTCCAGGCCTACTTCGGCTACCCCAAGGACAAGGCGCACAAGCTGATGCTGGACGTCCACCAGAAGGGGCGCGCGGTCGTCTCCAGTGGCAGCCGCGAGGAGATGGAACGCGACGTCCAGGCCATGCACGGCTACGGACTGTGGGCCACCCTCACCCAGGACCGCAACTAGACCGGTCCTCCTCCGCCCCGCCAGAATCCTGCCCCGCCCGAAACCTGCACTGCCCGACCCACCATCGGAGAAACCCCATGGCCGGCCACTTCGAGGCCACCCCCGGCGGCGGCGCGGCCGTCGCGCTCGACGAGGTGGAGATCGCGATCCTGCGCTCCCTCGCCGTTCAGCTGCTGGAACTGATCGGTCCCGGCGACGAACCCGCCGAGGGCACGGACCCGCTCGCCGCCCTCTTCGCGGAAGGGCCCAGCGAACCGCCCACCGACCCCGCCCTGGCCCGCCTCTTCCCCGAGGCGTACGGCGACGAGGACAGCGAACTGCGGTCCGCCTCCGCAGAGTTCCGCCGCTTCACCGAGAACGATCTGCGCGCCCGCAAGCGCGACGACGCCCTCGCCGTCGTACGCACCCTGGACGCCCTCGCGGTCGCCGGGGACGGCTCCGCCGTGCTCGAACTGACCGGCGACGAATGCCGCCACTGGCTCGGCGCCCTCAATGACCTCCGGCTCACCATCGGCACCCGTCTGGAGGTGTCCGACGAGGACGAGGGCGAGTCCGGCTCCTCGCTCTACCGGCTCCCCGACAGCGACCCGCGCAAGCCGATGGTCATGGCCTATCTCTGGCTCGGCGCGCTGCAGGAAACGCTCGTGGAAACGCTGATGCCTTAGCCGGTGCCGTGGCGGCGCGCTCCGGACGAGCGTCGATTTTCCCCTCAACGGACGTTCGGATCCGAACAACGATCCCGCCACCCGAATGGCCCTTCTGCTGCGGCAGGGACTCCTGCCCGCTTTCTACTGTGGGGTGCACCACGCAACGTCCGGTGGGTCGCCCGGGTGTCCGTGAAGAATCCTCATGGACACCCGGGCGACGCCACCCCTGTTCCCGAGGGCGCCACGAGCCGGCCACCACCGCCGGCGCTGGGTCCATATCCGGGGGGATCAGGACCTGATCCGCAGCCTCGGCGGCGCGGATCGGCGTGGAGAAAGGGGCGCCACATGACATCGGCACAGGTCGACAACGGGCAGGGCGGCCGGCGGGCCTTGGAAGCCGCGGATTCCGGCACGGCGGGTGAGGGATACCGGCGGGCCCTCGGTGCCCGTCAGATCCAGATGATCGCCATCGGCGGAGCCATCGGCACCGGTCTCTTCCTCGGTGCGGGAAAGGCGATCGCCAAGGCCGGACCCAGCCTGATCCTGGCCTATGCCGTCGCGGGCCTGGTGATCTTCTTCATCATGCGGGCGCTGGGCGAACTCCTCATGTACCGCCCGGTCTCGGGCTCCTTCTCCGAGTACGCCCGCGAATTCGTCGGCCCCTTCGCCGGATTCGTCACCGGCTGGACCTACTGGCTGTTCTGGGTCGTCACCGGAATCACCGAAGTCACCGCGGCCGCCCAGTACATGACGTTCTGGTTCAGCATTCCCCAATGGGTTTCGGCGCTGATCTTCACCATCATTCTGTACGGCGTGAACCTGATCTCCGTGAAACTCTTCGGAGAACTCGAATTCTGGTTCTCCATGGTCAAGGTGACCGCCATCGTCGGCATGATTCTCATCTGCGCCGGAATTCTCACCCTCGGCTTCTCCGACGCCGGGGACACCGCGTCCGTCACCCACCTCTGGTCGGACGGCGGATTCTTCCCGCACGGCATCAAGGGCACCCTGATGACCCTGCAGATCGTGATGTTCGCCTTCCTCGCCGTCGAACTCGTCGGCGTCACCGCGGGCGAGTCCAAGGACCCGAAGACCGTCCTGCCCAAGGCCATCAACACCGTGCCGTGGCGCATCGCCGTCTTCTACGTCGGCTCCCTCATCATGATCCTCTCCGTGGTCCCGTGGACCACGTTCAAGCCCGGAATCTCACCGTTCGTCGCCGCCTTCAGCGAGATGGGACTCGTCGTCGGCGCCGGCATCGTCAACTTCGTCGTGCTGACCGCGGCGCTCTCCTCCTGCAACTCCGGCATGTACTCCACCGGCCGCATGCTGCGCGACCTCGCGCTCAACGGGCAGGGCCCGAAGTTCTTCACCCGGCTCACCGGGAGCGGCACCCCGCTCGTCGGCACCACCTTCTCCGCCGCGCTGATGCTCGTCGGTGTCTGGGTCAACTACCAGTGGCCCGGTGACGCCTTCACCTACGTCGTCTCGTTCGCCACCATCTCCGGCATGTGGGCCTGGATCATGATCCTGATCTGCCAGATCCGCTACCGGCGCCTCGCCGACCGCGGAGTGCTCCCGCGGTCCGCCTTCCCGGCCCCCGGTGCCCCGTGCACCAGCGTCTTCGCGCTGGCCTTCATCGCCGTGGTCGTCGTGATGATGGGCATCGACAAGGACACCAGGATCTCGCTGTACTGCGCCCCGCTCTGGGCGGCCCTCCTCGGCACCTCGTACGTGGTCCTCAAGGCCCGCAACCCCGAGAACAAGGCCTTCGCCAAGAACTGAGCCGTCGCCCCGCCGCTTCAGCGGCCCAAGGCTGTCCCGGTGATCACGGGACAGCCTTCAGTCCACCATGCGGACGGCGTCGTACCATACTTCGGTACCGTGTCACCCGCCCGCCTATCCTGGCGAAATGCTGACCATCACCCAGGCGCTCCACGACCAGATCGTCGCGCACTCCCGCGCCGACCACCCCGACGAGGCATGCGGCGTGGTCGCGGGACCGGCCGGGACCGGCCGCGCCGAACGGTTCATCCCGATGCTCAACGCCGCCCGCTCACCCACCTTCTACGAGTTCGACTCGGCCGACCTCCTCAAGCTCTACCGCGAGATGGACGACCGCGACGAGGAGCCGGTGATCATCTACCACTCCCACACCGCCACCGAGGCGTACCCCTCGCGCACCGACGTCACCTACGCCAACGAGCCCGGCGCCCACTACGTCCTCGTCTCCACGGCGGACACCGACGACGCGGGCCCCTTCCAGTTCCGCTCGTACCGCATCGTGGACGGTGAGATCGCCGAGGAGGACGTCGAGGTCGTCGAGGCGTACGAATCCGCCTGACCTCGCCGTACCGCCGTATCGCCGTACCCCCGCAGGTCGCCCATGGGCCGGACGGGACCGGGCTCACCACGGTCCCGTCCATCTTTCGAACACTAAACATCCACCAGGTGAGATCACACTCGGGATTACGGACCGGGAATCGATACGATGAGCGCATGGTTGTCCATGACGTGAGCGACAAGACGCCGGGCATGCTGCTCGTGGCGCGGCTGCACGTCGACCTGTGCAGGCTCTCCAGTGCGATCTGTAGCTGCCGCCTGCCCGCCGGCCGCAAGGCCTGAGCCGGGCCCGCGGCCCGAGGACCAACACGCAGCACCACACGTGCGCACTACACGTACGCACCATCCCCGCGCGGGGGCAGAGCCGCGCGCTTCCCACGCCACCTCTCCGCTTCCGACAGGAGCCCACGCCATGGCCATCGAGGTCCGCATCCCGACCATCCTCCGCACCTACACCGACGGCGCCAAGGCCGTCGAGGGCAACGGAGCGACCCTCGCCGACCTCTTCACGGACCTGGACAGCCGCCACAACGGCATCCGCGAGCGCATCGTCGACGGCGACGAACTCCGCCGCTTCGTGAACGTCTACCTCAACGACGAGGACGTCCGCTTCCTCGACGGCATCTCCACCAAGCTCAGCGACGGCGACAACGTCACGATCCTCCCGGCCGTCGCCGGAGGAGCCGCCGGGGCGAAGCCCCGTCCGGCCGGGGTGGCGGTCGGGCGACGCACGGGCATGAACTGATGCGGTACGACAGCCCGCTCGCCGCGGTGGGCAACACCCCGCTCGTCCGCCTGCCGCGGCTGTCACCCTCGGACGAGGTCCGCATCTGGGCCAAGCTGGAGGACCGCAACCCCACCGGCTCGATCAAGGACCGCCCCGCGCTCCACATGGTCGAACAGGCGGAGAAGGACGGCCGGTTGACCCCCGGCTGCACCATCCTGGAGCCCACCAGCGGCAACACCGGCATCTCGCTCGCCATGGCGGCCAAGCTCAAGGGCTACCGCATCGTGTGCGTCATGCCGGAGAACACCTCGCAGGAACGGCGCGACCTGCTCGCCATGTGGGGCGCCGAGATCATCTCCTCCCCGGCGGCGGGCGGCTCCAACACGGCGGTGCGCGTCGCCAAGGAACTGGCCGCCGAGCACCCCGACTGGGTCATGCTCTACCAGTACGGAAACCCGGACAACGCGGGCGCCCACTACGCCACCACCGGCCCGGAGATCCTCGCCGACCTCCCGTCCGTCACCCACTTCGTGGCCGGCCTCGGCACCACGGGGACGCTCATGGGCGTCGGCCGCTACCTGCGCGAACACAAGCCGGACATCCGGATCGTCGCCGCCGAGCCGCGCTACGACGACCTGGTCTACGGGCTCCGCAACCTCGACGAGGGCTTCGTCCCCGAGCTCTACGACGCCTCGGTCCTCACCACCCGCTTCTCCGTCGGCTCGGCGGACGCGGTCACCCGCACCCGCGAACTCCTCCAGCAGGAGGGCATCTTCGCGGGTGTCTCCACCGGCGCCGCACTCCACGCGGCGATCGGAGTGGGGAAGAAGGCCGTGAAGGCGGGGGAGAGCGCCGACATCGTCTTCGTCGTCGCGGACGGCGGCTGGAAGTACCTGTCGACCGGCGTCTACACGGCCCCGACCACGGAAGCGGCCGTCGAGACGCTGCACGGCCAGCTCTGGGCGTAGGGCTTTTCCGTTCCGAGGAGGTGCGCCCGGTGCGGGCGCACCTCATCTCATCCGAGCCCGCGCACCCGCTCCCACACCTTCGCGTCCACGGCCCCCACCCGTCGCCGGAACCCCCGCACGGCGACCTCCCGCAGCTCGTCCGTCTCCAGGAAGCTCGCCCGGCCCTGCGCGTCCCCCACCGTTCCGGCGGGCAGCGCGATCACTCCGGGCCGTTCCTCGTGGTACTTGCTGGTGATCTTCGCGACGAGCGCCGAGTCACCCCGTACCGACAGCACCAGACAGGGCCGGTCCTTCGCCCCGGGCCCGTCCTCGTACGGCACCTCGGCCCACCAGACCTCACCCGGCCGCGGCCTGCGCTCCGGCCCCGGCCCGCGTCCGGGCCCCGCCGGCGGACGGGTCCGCCCGCCCGGACGTCCACCGGAGCGCGCCCCCGCCGAACTGCGGGAACGTCCACGAGGCCCGTGCCCGCCCCGTCCCCGCCCGTCGGCGACCGCCGCGACGAGCGCGAGCAGCACGACGAGGACGAGCGCGATCCACCACCAGGACATGTCCATGCTCCGACCGTACCGGCGTCCCCACCGCTTCCATCGAACCGGTGACAGAGCAGGTGAGTTCCCCCACAACGGACGGCCGCGGAGGAGCGACCGGCTGTTTCGCGCCTTACGCTCGACAAACCGCTCAACAGACCGCACGAACCCTCCCCGTTCCCACGTCTCGGAGGTTCACGCTCCATGAAGCTCACCGTCGTCGGCTGCTCCGGCTCGTTCCCGTCCGCGGGATCAGCGTGTTCGAGCTACCTCGTAGAGGCCGACGGCTTCAGGCTGCTCCTCGACATGGGCAACGGCGCCCTCGGCGAGCTGCAGCGCCATGTCGGTCTCTACGACCTCGACGCCATTTTCCTCAGTCACCTCCATGCCGATCACTGCATCGACATGTGTGCGTACTTCGTCGTCCGTTACTACAGGCACGACGGGGGGCGCCCCGCCCCCATCCCGGTCTACGGACCCGACGGCACCGAGCAGCGGCTGACCACCGCCCATGCCGACACCCCGTCCGAGCACGCGATGAGTGAGGTCTTCGACTTCCACACGCTGAAGGCGGGATCGTTCGAGATCGGCCCCTTCTCGGTCCGTACGGAGAAGGTGTGCCACCCCGTCGACACGTTCGCGATCCGGATCGAGCACGGCGGCCGTTCACTGGCGTACTCCAGCGACACGGGGATCTGCGAGGCCCTGGACGAACTCGCCGAGGGTGTGGACCTGTTCCTTTGTGAAGCATCGTTCGTCCACGGCAAGGAGGACATCCCGGACCTCCACCTCAACGGCCGCGAGGCGGGCGAGACGGCCGCCCGTGCCGGAGTGGGGCGCCTCGTTCTGACCCACATCCCGCCGTGGACCGACGCCGACCGCAATCTGGCCGACGCCCGCACGGTCTTCCACGGACCGGCGGAGGTGGCGGTGCCGGGGGCTGTGTACGAGGTCTAAGGGCTGTCCCGCAGCCTCTTCGGACACGACGCAGAGGCCGACCGGCACCGGCACCGGTGGCGCCGGCAGCCCGTCCGACGTGCTATTTCGTGAGGTTCCTCTCGATCTCCTCCTCCAGCTCGTCGGGCTCGCGGCCCGGCGTCTGGAGATTGAATCCGGTGATCGCGAACCGGAAGATCACGTAGTACGCGGCGGCGAAGGCCAGCCCGATCGGGATGATCAGCCAGGGTTTGGTCGCCAGGCTCCAGTTGATGACGTAGTCGATCAGGCCCGCCGAGAAGCTGAAGCCGTCCTTGACCCCGAGCGCCCATGTCACCGCCATCGAGACGCCGGTGAGCACCGCGTGGATCCCGTACAGCAGCGGCGCGACGAAGAGGAACGAGTACTCGATCGGCTCGGTGATGCCCGTCACGAACGACGTCAGGGCGACCGAGAGCATCATGCCGCCGACCGCCTTGCGGCGGTGCGGCTTGGCGCAGTGGTAGATCGCCAGGGCCGCCGCGGGGAGGGCGAACATCATGATCGGGAAGAAGCCCGAGGTGAACTGGCCGGCCGTCGGGTCGCCCGCCAGGAACCGGTTGATGTCACCGTGCACGACCGTGCCGTCCGGCTTGGTGAAGTCGCCGAACTGGAACCAGACGAACGTGTTCAGGAACTGGTGGAGACCGATGACCAGCAGTGCGCGGTTGGCGATACCGAAGATGCCGGAGCCCATCCAGTCCAGGTCCACCAGCCACTTGGAGAAGCTGGTCAGGCCGTCGCCGATCGGCTGCCACAGCCAGGCGCACAGCCCGGCGAAGAGCAGGCCGACGAACGCCATGATGATCGGGACGAGCCGGCGGCCGTTGAAGAAGCCCAGCCACTCCACCAGCTTGACCCGGTGGTACCGCTGCCAGAACCAGGCGGACAGCAGACCCATCACGATGCCGCCGAACACGCCGGGGTTCTGGTACTCGGCGGCCGTCACCTTGGCGTCGCCGGTCACGCAGGTGCCGAACCAGGTGCCGCCCGAGGTGAACGTGGAACCCGGGGCGCAGTCCACCGGGAAGGCGTGCAGCACCGCGTAATAGACGAGGAAGCCGGCCACCGCGGCGAGCGCGGTCGAGCCGTCCGACTTCTTCGCCATGCCGATCGCGACACCGACGCAGAACAGCAGGGGAAGGCCGAGTCCCGAGTCGAGCAGCGCACCGCCCGCGGCCGCGAACACCTTGGCGATGTCGTTCCAGCCCAGGCCCTCGTCGCCGAATACGTCCGGCTGGCCCAACCGGTTGAGAATGCCGGCCGCCGGCAGTACGGCGATCGGGAGCTGGAGGCTGCGCCCCATCTTCTGGAGGCCCTGGAAGAAGCTGTTCCACCACGTCTTGTGTGGCACTGCGGCGCTGCTTGAGCTCATTCGGCATCCTCCCGGAACAAGGCGCGTGCGACCGTCGTGGCGGACTGGTGCAGTCCAGTTGAGGTGCGGTGCGTAACCCGCTTGGAAGACAGGACACCAGTGATCGTCATCATTGGTGATCATCCGGTCACCTGCCCGCGAAGCTGGGCCAAACGTGCGTTACGGTGACGAAACGGACCCAGGGTGGGCCGTCGCACGCATGTGAAGAACCAGGGAGAAGGCCATGGCCAGCAAGGCTGAGAAGATCGTCGCCGGGCTCGGCGGTATCGAGAACATCGACGAGATCGAAGGCTGCATCACCCGCCTCCGCACCGAGGTCCACGACCCGGGCAAGGTCGACGAAGCCGCGCTCAAGGCCGCCGGAGCCCACGGCGTCGTGAAGATGGGCAGCGCGATCCAGGTCGTCATCGGCACCGACGCCGACCCCATCGCCGCCGACATCGAGGACATGATGTGACCGGCCGCCGAACCCCCCGCTGAGCCGAGCCCCCGGCACCGTGCAGGCCCCGCCCAGCCGGACGGGGTCTGTGCCGCACCCGAACGGCCGCCGCCCCGGCACCCGATAGGGTCGACGCCATGTCTCGTATCGACGGCCGCACCCCCGAACAGCTCCGCCCCGTCACCATCGAACGCGGATGGAGCAAGCACGCCGAAGGCTCCGTACTCATCTCCTTCGGCGACACCAAGGTCTTCTGCACCGCCTCCGTCACCGAGGGCGTCCCGCGCTGGCGCAAGGGCAGCGGCGAAGGCTGGGTCACCGCCGAATACTCCATGCTCCCCCGCTCCACCAACACCCGCGGCGACCGCGAATCCGTACGCGGCAAGATCGGCGGCCGCACCCACGAGATCAGCCGCCTCATCGGCCGCTCCCTGCGCGCCGTCATCGACTACAAGGCTCTCGGCGAGAACACCATCGTCCTCGACTGCGACGTCCTCCAGGCCGACGGCGGCACCCGCACCGCCGCCATCACCGGCGCCTACGTCGCCCTTGCCGACGCCGTCACCTGGGCCCAGCACAAGAAGATCGTCAAGCACGGCCGCAAGCCGCTGACCGACACCGTCTCCGCGATCAGCGTCGGCATCGTCGACGGCACCCCCCTCCTCGACCTCTGCTACGAGGAGGACGTCCGCGCCGAGACCGACATGAACGTCGTCTGCACCGGCGACGGCCGCTTCGTCGAGGTCCAGGGCACCGCCGAGGCCACCCCCTTCGACCGCAAGGAACTCGGCGCCCTCCTCGACCTCGCCACGGCCGGCTGCGCGGAGCTGACCGTCATCCAGCACGAGGCCCTCGCCCGCACCCTGGGCGAGTAGAGAAGCAACCGAGCAGGCACCACAGCGCGTCGTTACGAACACGGGCGCACGGGTCGAACCGTGCGCCCGTCCGCGCATCCGCATCCGGGGAGGAACCGCACCATGGCCAAGGCCACCCGCCACCGCCGCATCACCGTCGCGCTGACCCTGACCGCCCTCGCCCTCACCGCCGCAAGCGGCTGCGGCGCCGTCGACAAGGCGCTGGACTGCGTCCGCACCGCCGACGCCATCGCCACCAGCGTCGACAATCTCCAGCAGGCCGTCTCCAACGCCGCCGGCGACCCCACCCAGGCATCCGAAGCCCTCGACGAGATCGAGAAGTCACTCGGCGAACTCGGCGACAAGACCGACAACGCCGACCTCGGCAAGGCCGTGGACGACCTCCAGGCGGGCGTCGGCAACGTCCGCGACTCCATCGACAAGGGCGATGCCACCCCCGACATCACCCCGGTCACCGATGCCGCAGCGGAGATCGGCAAGGTCTGCACGCCCTGACCACCCCCGATACTGGGTGACATGACCCGCCTCATCCTCGCCACCCGCAACGCCGGGAAGATCACCGAACTCCACGCGATCCTCGCCGACGCCGGCCTCAGCCATGAGCTCGTCGGCGCGGACGCGTACCCGCACATCCCCGACGTCAAGGAATCCGGCGTCACCTTCGCCGAGAACGCCCTGCTCAAGGCTCACGCCCTTGCCAAGGCCACCGGCCTCCCCGCCGTCGCCGACGACTCCGGCCTCTGCGTGGACGTGCTCGGCGGCGCCCCGGGCATCTTCTCCGCCCGCTGGGCCGGCACCCACGGCGACGACAAGGCCAACCTGGACCTGCTCCTGGCCCAGCTCTCCGACATCGACGCGCCCCACCGCGGTGCCCACTTCGCCTGCGCGGCCGCCCTCGCCCTCCCCGACGGCACGGAACGCGTGGTCGAGGGCCGTCTGA
Source organism: Streptomyces sp. NPDC001880 (assembly GCF_053594575.1). NCBI lineage: Bacteria > Bacillati > Actinomycetota > Actinomycetes > Kitasatosporales > Streptomycetaceae > Streptomyces > Streptomyces sp. NPDC001880. Next base: position 93,642 of record NZ_JBSFET010000007.1, on the reverse strand, counting down.
CGGGCATCCTGCGCCACACCCCGTCCGGCACCAACGGCTTCGGCTACGACCCGATCCTCCAGCCCGAGGGTGAAACCCGCAGCTGTGCGGAGCTGAGCCCGGCGGAGAAGAACGCGATCAGCCACCGGGGCAAGGCGTTCCGGGCACTGGTGCCGGTGGTGCGGGAGTTGGTGGGGTGAAACGACGGATGCCTGGCCCCGGAGGGCCAGGCATCCGTCGTTTCCGGTGCGCCCGGTCGGATTCGAACCGACACAAACACGACCACCTAAAGATCGCCGCTCACCAGTTGGCGTACGGGCGCAGAACGCGACCAAGGCTACCGTGCTACCCGGAGCCGGCGGGAGGGGGCGTCAAAAGGCGCTTCGGGCGCTGTCCCCTCGGCGCAGGGCATTCCCGGGGCGGGCAGAACCGGGCTCAGACGCCGAGGTCCTTGATGATCTTGGCGACATGGCCGGTGGCCTTGACGTTGTAGAGGGCGCGTTCGACCTTGCCCTCCTCGTCCACGACGACCGTGGAGCGGATGACGCCCGTCACCGTCTTGCCGTAGAGCTTCTTCTCGCCGAAGGCGCCGTATGCCTCAAGGGTCTCCTTGGACGGGTCGCCGACCAGGGTGACCTTGAGGTTCTCCTGCTCGCGGAACTTGGCGAGCTTCTCGGGCTTGTCGGGGGAGACGCCGATCACGTCGTATCCGGCACCGGCGAGCAGCTCCAGCTTGTCGGTGAAGTCGCAAGCCTGCTTGGTGCAGCCGGGGGTGAGGGCGGCCGGGTAGAAGTAGACAATGACCTTGCGGCCCTTGTGGTCGGCGAGCGAGATCTCGTTGCCGTCGGCGTCGGGCAGGGTGAAGGCGGGGGCGGTGTCGCCGGGCTGGAGTCGCTCGCTCATGGTTCTCCTCAGGTGGCACGTGGGGTGTACGGGACCGAGCGTAATAGGGGTGCCGCCGGGTGCGCGGGCGGTCGAGCTGACAGACTGTCGATGAAGGTTTACCGGACGACGACCACGGAGGCGGCGCAGTGTCGGATGCCAGGACCCCTGCGCAGATCGAGGCGGACATCATCAGCAGGCGCGAGCAGCTCGCGGTGGTGCTCGATGAGATCGGGGTGCGGGTGCACCCGAATACGATCATTGGTGATGCGAAGGCCAAGGCGGCCGAGGCCGTGGACCGGACGGCCGGGCGGGCTTTTGTCGCGGTGAACCGGACGGTGTCGGACGTGAAGGCACAGTTCGTGTCGGAGGACGGGACCCCGCGGCTGGAGCGGGTGATTCCGGCGGCGCTGCTCGCGGTGGGTGCCGTGGGTCTGGTCGTGGCGTCGAGGCGACGCCGGAAGGGCTGATGTCGCTGTCCGTGCACCCCCGGAGGGGCGCGCGGACGCGGCGGGCAGGTAGGTTGCGGGGCGTGAGCGAGAACACCGACGACAAGCTGCCCATCCGCATGCTGCACGACCGCGTGCTGGTCCGGTCCGATACGCCCGAGGGCGAGCGGCGTACCGGTGGCGGCATTCTGATTCCGGCGACGGCCGCGGTCGGCCGCCGGCTGTCCTGGGCCGTGGTGGTCGCGGTCGGCCAGAACGTACGGACGGTGGAGCCGGGCGACCGGGTGCTGTACGACCCCGAGGACCGCGCCGAGGTCGAGGTGCGCGGTGTGGCGTACGTGCTGATGCGCGAGCGGGATCTGCACGCGGTGGCGGCGGACCGGTTCGAGGGCTCGGTGGATTCGACCGGACTGTATCTGTAGCCCCCGCCCGATCGGCAACCCCTGCCCGCAGCTGTGGGTGCTTGGCCTGGTGACCGGCGTCACCAGGCCTTTTACATGTTCTTTGCTACGGTGGGGGCACCCGACGAGACGCGCCGTACCGGGCTTCGAAAAGACGACGCACCTGTTCTGTCCGTCTGTTCTGTCTCGTCGGAGGTGCCGTCTTGGCCTGGGTACTGCTCATAGTCGCCGGTCTGCTGGAAGTGGCCTGGTCGATCGGGTTGAAGTACACCGAGGGGTTCACCCGGCTGTGGCCGAGCGTGTTCACGGGTTTCGGGATCGTGGGCAGCATGGTGCTGCTGTCCCATGCGGCCAAGACGCTGCCGATCGGTACGGCGTACGGGGTGTGGGTCGGGATCGGTGCGGCCGGTGCGGCGGTGCTGGGCATGGTGGTGCTGAACGAGCCGGTGACCGCGGCCCGGATCTTCTTCATCTGTCTGCTGCTGGTCGCCGTCGTCGGGCTGAAGGTGACCTCGGGTCACTGACGCGGGACGGGAGTGCCCCGGGGGCCGGGGCGGAATCCGTAGCCGTCCCAGCCGCCGTTGTCACCGCCGCGGGGGTCGCCACCGTAACCGCTGCCGTCGTTGTCACCGCCGTCGTTGTCCGTGGTGCCTTCGGGCGGGGTTCCGGTGTCCGTGCTGCCGGTGTCCGTGTTGCCGGTGCCCGGTTCGCTGAACCCGGGGGGCGACGGCTCGCCCGGCGGGGTGCTTCCGGGGCTGTACGGCGGGGTGCTGGAGATGGTCTCCGAGGGCGATGTGGTGTCCTGCGGGCCGGTTTCCTCGGCGGTGGGTGAGGCGGGTACCTCGGCGCCGGGTTCGAGTTCGAGGTCGAAGTCCGTGGCCGTGGTGCCACGCAGGGCGGCCTCGGTGTACTGGGCCCAGGTCTGGGCCGGTGCGCCACCGCCGTTGATGCGGGCCAGTCCGAGTGCCCCGTACAGCGGTTTCTGCACGCCGGTCTCGGGGTCCTGGCCCATGACGGCGACGACGGTGGTGAGGTCGGGGGTGTAGCCGGCGAACCAGGCCGCCTTGTCCTCCTCGGCGGTGCCGGTCTTGCCCGCGGCGGGGCGCCCGGCGCCCTGGGCGGCGGTGCCGGTGCCGCCCTCGACGACGCTCCGGAGGATCGAGGTCGTGGTGTCGGCGGCCTGGCGGCTGACCGCCTGCTCGGTGTGTCCGGTGTCGGGGAGCGCGAGGTCCTCGCCGTCCTTGCTGATCCGCTCGACGAGGGTGTACGCGCCGTGCCGGCCGTGGTTGGCGAGGGTGGCGTACGCCTCGGTCATGTCCAGGACGCTGGCGGTGGAGACGCCGAGCGCGATGGACGGGTACGCGGTGAGGTCGGGGGTGTTCTCCGGGAGGCCGAGGTCGATGGCGGTCTGCTTGACCCTGTCCGGTCCGACGTCCTCGGCCATCTGGGCGTAGACGGCGTTGACGGACTTGTCGGTGGCGGTGGTGACGGTGATGGGCCCGTAGCTGATGTCGTCCTCGTTGGCGGGGGCATATCCGGTGGGCCCGTCCGGGCCCTGGACCATGCGCTTGTTGGTGCCGTCGTAGATGGTGTTGGGGGTGATGCGCCGGCCGTCCTGGGTGGTGGAGCCGTTGGCGACGGCAGAGGTGAAGACGAAGGGCTTGAAGGTGGAGCCGACCTGGTAGTCGCGGCGGGTCGCGTTGTTCACGTACTGCTTGGTGTAGTCGATGCCGCCGTACATGGCGACGACCCGGCCGGTGCCGGGGTCGATGGACGCCGCGCCGACACGGACGTCGCGGTCGGCTGCGCGGTCGGGGCTGGTGTAGGACATGACATTGTCGTCGACGGCCTTGACGAGCGCGTCCTGCTTCTTCCTCTCCAGGGTGGTGGTGATCCGGTAGCCGCCGGTGGCCAGGGTGTTCTCGTCGATGACGTCGTTGCCGGTGAGGTAGTCCTCGACGGCCTGGACGATGTAACCGCGCTGTCCGGAGAGCCCGGTGGGCGGCTTGACCTTGCCGGGCACGGGGAACTTCATCGCCGCGCGTTCGTCCGCGCCGAGCCACTTCTCCTTGACCATGCCGTCGAGCACGTAGTTCCAGCGTCCGAGGGCCGCGTCCTTGTTCTCTGGATGGACGACGACGTCGTACGCGCTGGGGGCGTTGAGCAGGGAGGCGAGATAGGCGCCCTCGGCGGTGGTGATGCCGCCGATGTCCTTGGAGTAGTAGGCCTGGGCGGCGGCCTGGATGCCGTAGGCGTTGCGGCCGAAGTAGCTGGTGTTGAGGTAGCCCTCCAGGATCTGCTCCTTGGACTGCTCGCGGTTGAGTTTGACCGCGATGAAGAACTCCTTGGTCTTGCGGACGAGGGTCTGTTCCTGGCCGAGGTAGTAGTTCTTGACGTACTGCTGGGTGATCGTCGAGCCGCCCTGCTTGCCCTTGCCGGTGAGGGTGTTCCAGGCCGCGCGGGCCATGGCCTGGAGGTCGACGGCCCGTTCGGAGTAGAAGTCGCGGTCCTCCGCGGCGAGGACGGCGTGCTGGACGGTGAGCGGCACCTGCGCCAGCTTGACGTTCTCCCGGTTGATCTCGCCGGAGCGGGCGAGGACGCTGCCGTCCTTGTAGAGATAGACGTTGGACTGCGCGGTGGCGCTGGTGTTGGCGGCCGGGATGTCGACGAGTGCGTATCCGGCGATGAAGCCGCCGATCAGGAGCACTGCGACGAAGAGGACGGCACCGAGGACCATCCGCCAGGTGGGGACGGCGCGGCGCCATCCGGTGCGCCCCGACCGCCCGGACTTCTTCGCCTTGCCGCTCCCGCTTCCGTCGCCGGGATCGCCGGACGCTCCGCCGGACGCACCGGCGCTGCCGTGGGCGGCCGGATCCCTGGGGGCCCAGCCCCGGGGTTCGTGTTCCCCGTTCGGCTGCTGTGGCTCGTCGCTCATTTCCGTGCAGACTCCTCGGCCGCGGTCAGTTCCCCCATAGTGCCCTTTTCTTCGGAATATGCACCGGATCGACCCCGGATCGGTCCCCGAAAACCGGTCGCGGCGGCCGTCACCGTTGGACTAGGGTCATGCGCTTTGGTGTCCTGAGCCGTTGGGCACCCGGGCGATGGGGGTGCATGCGGTGCGGCTTTACGCGGTGGTGGCGGCGGGACAGTTCCGGCGCTTCGCCACCTACCGGACCGCCACGGCGGCGGGAGTCTTCACCAACACCGTCTTCGGGTTCATCCTCGCGTACACCTACGTGGCGTTGTGGGACGAGCGGCCACAGCTCGGCGGTTACGACATGTCCCAGGCGCTCAGCTATGTCTGGCTGGGGCAGGCGTTGCTGATGACCTGTTCCATGATGGGCGGTGGCTTCGAGGACGAGCTGATCGAGCGGATCCGCACCGGCGACGTCGCGGTCGATCTCTACCGGCCCGCCGATCTCCAACTGTGGTGGCTCGCGGGTGATCTGGGCCGGGCCGCCTTCCATCTGCTGGGGCGCGGCATCGTGCCGATGCTGGTGGGCTCGCTCGCCTTCGATCTGGCGCTGCCCTCCTCGCCGGGGGTCTGGTTGGCCTTCCTGGTGTCGGTGGCGCTCGGTGTCGTGGTCAGTTTCGCGATCCGCTATCTGGTGGCGCTCTCCGCCTTCTGGCTGCTGGACGGGGCGGGGATGGCGCAGATGGCCTGGCTGGCCGGGATGTTCTTCTCCGGGATGCTGCTCCCGCTGACGCTGTTCCCCGGGGTGCTGGGGGACGTCGCGCGGATGTTGCCGTGGTCGTCGCTGCTCCAGGTGCCGGTCGATGTGTTCCTCGGCAAGTACCCGGGGTGGGAGCTGGTGCGGGCGTACGCCTTCCAGGGCGGCTGGGCGCTGGCGCTGCTGCTGGTGGGGCGGATGGTGCAGACGGTGGCGACGCGGAGGGTGGTGGTCCAGGGTGGCTGAACCGACCGGTGCGGTGGAGGTGGCCGGGGCGGCGGACGTGTCCGGCGGCCGGCCCGCCAACTGGCCCGAGGAGGTGTTCGCCCGACAGCCGCGGCTCGTCGAGGGGGTCAGGGCGTACGGACTGATCGCCATGATGTGGCTGCGTTCGACGATGGCGTACCGCGCCTCGTTCGCCCTGACGATGTTCGGGAACTTCGCGGCGACCGCCTTCGACTTCGTCGCGATCCTGCTGATGTTCTCGCACGTGGACCGGCTGGGCGGCTACACATTGCCCGAGATCGCCCTGCTGTACGGGGTGTCGGGCACCGCGTTCGGTCTCGCCGATCTCTTGCTGGGCTCGATGGACCGGCTGGGCCGGCGGGTGCGCGACGGCACGCTGGACACGCTGCTGGTGCGGCCGGTCCCGGTGCTCGCCCAGGTGGCGGCGGACCGGTTCGCGCTGCGCAGGCTGGGACGGGTGCTCCAGGGGGTGCTGGTGCTGGGGTACGCGCTGGTGGCGCTGGACATCGAGTGGACGCCGCTGAAGGTGGCGATGGTGCCGCTGATGCTGCTGAGCGGGGCGGCGATCTTCGGGGCGCTGTTCGTGGCCGGGGCGGCGTTCCAGTTCGTCGCGCAGGACGCCGCCCAGGTGCAGAACGCCTTCACGTACGGCGGCAACACACTGCTCCAGTACCCGCCGTCGGTCTTCGCGAAGGACCTGGTGCGCGGGGTGACGTTCGTGGTGCCGCTGGCCTTCGTGAACTGGCTGCCCGCGCTGTACGTGCTGGGCCGGGAGTATCCGTTGGGCGTGCCGGACTGGGTGGCGTTCCTGCCCCCGGTGGTGGCGGGCCTGTTCTGGCTGCCGGCCGGTCTGGCCTGGCGCGCGGGCCTGCGCGCGTACCGCAGTACAGGAAGTTGATCCACAACAACGAACGAGGCAGGGCAACGGACATGGACGCGGAATCCCCCACCGGATTCATCGAGCTGGACAATGTGGAGAAGGTCTTCGATGTGCGTCGCAAGACCGGTTTCATGCGCGGTGAGCGCCACCGGGTGCGGGCGGTCGACTCGATCAGCTTCCGTGTCGCGCGGGGCGAGATGGTCGGTTACATCGGCCCGAACGGCGCGGGGAAGTCGACCACGATCAAGATGCTGACCGGCATCCTCACCCCGAGCGGCGGTCGGCTGCGGGTGGCGGGCATCGACCCTTCCCGGGAGCGTACGAGGCTGGCGCACCGGATCGGTGTGGTGTTCGGCCAGCGCACCACGCTCTGGTGGGACCTGCCGCTGCGCGACTCGTACCGTCTGATGCACCGGATGTACCGGATCCCCGACGCGCGCTACCGGGCGAATCTGGATCGCTGCGTCGAACTGCTCGATCTGGGCGATCTGTTGGACGTCCCCGTACGCCAGCTGTCGTTGGGTCAGCGGATGCGCGGTGACATCGCCGCGGCGCTGCTGCACGATCCCGAGGTGCTGTACCTGGACGAGCCGACGATCGGGCTGGATGTCGTCTCCAAGTCCAAGGTCCGTGGTTTCCTGCGCGATCTGAACGCCGAACGCGGTACGACGGTGCTGCTCACGACCCATGATCTGACGGACATCGAGCAGCTCTGCAAGCGGGTGATGGTGATCGACCACGGCCGGCTGATGTATGACGGTGTCCTTGCCGGTCTGCACGAGGTAGGCGAGAGCGAACGGACGCTGGTGGTCGACCTGGAGTGTCAACTTCCTCCGATCCGGCTGGAGTCGGCACCTTCGGTCCGTACGGTGAAGGTGGAGGGGCCGCGGCAGTGGCTGGCCTTCCCGGCCTCGGAATCGGCCGCCCCGCTGGTCGCCCGGATCGCCGCGGACTACCCGTTGGTCGACCTGTCGGTGAGGGAGCCTGACATCGAGGCCGTGATCGCGAAGATGTATGAGTCCGCCACCGGCAGGTAGGGCTGTGATGTCCGCGCGGACGTTCAATAGGCTGCGCGGTATGACAAGTGACCTTCCGGAGATGCGTGCCTCCGATGCCGAGCGCGAGCGTGTCGCCGAGACCCTGCGCGAGGCGGTTGCCGAGGGCCGGCTGGAGATGGCGGAGTTCGAGCAGCGGCTCGAAGCGGCCTACAAGGCCCGTACGCACGGGGAGTTGGAACCGCTGGTGCGCGATCTTCCGGCGCCGGGCGCGGCGGTTGCCCCGGTGGGGGCGGCCGTGGCGCGGACCGGATCGCAGAAGCGGTGGGCGGACCGGATCGGCAAGCCCGCCACGTCCAGCGGCGCGTTCGCGATCTGGGGCGGCTTCGGCCGCCGGGGGAACTGGACGGTGGGCAGGAAGTTCACGGCGTTCGCGATGTGGGGCGGCGGTGAGATCGATCTGCGCGAGGCGAACTTCGAGGACCGCGAAGTGGTCATCCGCTGTTTCGCGATCATGGGCGGTATGCAGGTGACGGTTCCGCCGGAGCTGGATGTCGAGGTCCGGGGCGTCGGCATCATGGGCGGTTTCGGGGAGCGCACGAAGGACGACGGGGTCCCGTCGCCGGACTCCCCGCGGGTGCGGATCACCGGGCTCGCGCTGATGGGCGGCGTCGGTGTGGAGCGCAAGCGGAGCAAGGCGGAGAAGCAGCGGCTGAGGGACGCGGAGCTGGAGCGGCTGCGGGAGGTGGACCGGGAGCGCGGGCGCGGTCGGCTGGAGAAGGGCCGGTCGGACTGAGCCGGGGGACCCCATCTGTCTCACTCTTCCGCCTTGCAGCTGCACGCACCCAGCCCCGCTCCTTCTCCCAACCCCCCAAGGGCCCGTCGGTCTGAGCGGGGCAGCGCCCCGGGAGGACCCCGGGGCGCTGCCTGCCGAAGGGCCCGTCAGAGCTGGTCGGACCCGGGCCGTTCGGGGGCCAGCGCCGTCAGGTCCACCAGCGAGCCCAGGTTCCGGTAGCCCGCGTCGTTCAGATGGAGATGGTCGCCGCTGTCCCAGGCCGGGCGGAGCCGGGTCGGGCGGTGGGGGTCACGGGCCGCCGCGTCGAAGTCGATGACGGAGTCGAAGATCCCGCCCGCCCGGATCAGCGCGTTGACCTGTTCCCGTACGCCGTCGCCCGCGGGTGTCCAGGTGCGATACCCCTCGTACGGCATCAGCGTCGCCCCGACGACCCGCAGTCCGTGTGCGTGGGCACGCTGGGTCAGGGACCGCAGGGCGTCCGCGATGCGCTGCGGGTCGGTCTCCTGGGGGGACCGCTGCACGTCGTTGATGCCGAGCGCGACGACCACGGTCTTCACTCCGGCGATGTCCAGTACGTCACGCTCGAAGCGGGCGCTCGCCCGTTCGCCGCTTCCGTCGCGCAGGATCCGGTTGCCGGCGATGCCCGCGTTGGCCACCCCGTACTTTCCGCCCAGCCGGTCGGCGAGCACATCGGGCCAGCGGCTGTTCGTGTCGAGGGTGGAGCCGGTGCCCGCGGTGAGCGAGTCACCGAACACGGCGATCGTTCCGGCGGCGTCCCGGGTGTGCACGTCGACGGCGGTGAGGTAGCGCCAGTCCTCGGTCCGCCGGGTGCCCCACGCGGATTCCACGTACGAGGTCTGGTGGCTGCGTCCGTGGACGGTGACGGGCCCCTCGGCGGTGGAGGTGCGCAGGGTGACCACCAGATCGGAATCGGCGGCGACCCGGACGGCCACGGGGTCGCTGACGACCTGCCCGCCGGCCGCGACGGTCACGCTGCCGGCGCCCCGGAAGGTCACGGGGCGACCGCTCACGGTGGCGCGGTCCACGACCAGCGGACGGGTGCCGAAGACATTGGAGAGGGTGATGCGGGCCGCGTCACCGCCGATGCTGGTGTGTACGACGTTACGGATGGTGCGCTGGTGCAGGGCGCTGCCGTTGGAGGAGTCGGCCACCCCGGCGACGGGAGCCGCCGTCCAGGTGGCGGCCCACAGGCCCGTGGAGTGGGCAGGGGCGGCGGGCTCACGGGCCGCGGAGCGCGGGTCGGGTGCGGTGATCTGCTCCGGCCGGGAGCCGGAGCCGGAGAACAGCAGGGGGCCGACGAACGCCACGGCGGCGGCGAGTGCGGCGGTGCCCGCCACGAGGGCGATGAGCAGGGCGTACCCCTGGCGCCTGGGCATGGGCGGTGTTTCTCCTCATGATCAATTGGACTGGTCCCATGATGGGGCAGGGCATCGGGAACTCGACACGCGGCCCGGGAGTAGGTCAGGTAGGGACAATGCGTACGGGACACCGGGGGCGATGCGTACGCGGACGGGTGGAGCGGATGGAACGGATCGATCGGACCGGACCCGGGGAGCCGGGTGCACGGCAGCAGGAGCGTGCCGGGGAGCAGGCGGCGGGTGCGGCCCGTCCCGTGCCCGGTGGCCGGGCTGCTCCGCTCGCCTCGTTCGCGTACACCGCGGCGGACGAGGAGAAGCGGCGCGGGGTGCGCCGGATGAAGACCACGGCCACGGGTCTCCTCCTGCTGGTCGCGCTGGTGTACGTACTCGCCACCTGGGCGAAGAACGCGGGTGTGGGCGGCTGGCCGGGCTTCGTCGCCGCGGCCGCCGAGGCGGGGATGGTGGGCGCGCTGGCCGACTGGTTCGCCGTCACGGCGCTGTTCAAGCGTCCGCTCGGCCTGCCGATCCCGCACACCGCCATCATCCCCACCAAGAAGGACCAGCTCGGGGCCTCCCTGGGTTCCTTCGTCGGTGAGAATTTTCTCGCCGGTGACGTCGTGCGGGGCCGGATCCACGGGCTCGGTGTCGGTCGCCGCCTCGGCGCCTGGCTGGCCGAGCCGGAGCACGCGGACCGGGTCACCGCCGAGCTGTCGACGGCGTTGCGCGGTGCCCTGAGGGTTCTGCGGGATTCCGATGTGCAGGCCGTGGTGGGCGAGGCGATCACCCGGCGGGCCAATGCGGCGGAGATCGGGCCCGGTCTCGGCAAGATGCTGGAGAAGATCGTCGCCGACGGCGGCCACCGCAAGATGGTGGACCTGATCTGCGTACGTGCCCACGACTGGCTGGTGCTGCACGGCGACTCGGTGATGGATGCGGTGCAGGGCGGGGCTCCGGGCTGGACGCCGAGGTTCGTCGACAAGCGGGTGGGGGAGCGGGTCTACAAGGAGCTGCTGCGCTTCGTCACGGAGATGCGGGACATGCCGGGACACCCGGCGCGCGCGTCGATCGACACCTTCCTGACGGACTTCGCGGCCGATCTCCAGACGGACTCGGACACCCGGGCCCGGGTGGAGCGGCTGAAGTCGGAGATCCTGGGGCGCGGCGAGGTCCAGGAAGTCATCGCCTCGGCCTGGTCGTCCGTACGCACGATGATCATCGCGGCGGCGGAGGACGAGCGGAGCGAGCTGCGGCTGCGGGCGCGGGCCTCACTGATGTCGCTGGGGGCGCGGCTGGCGACCGACAGCCGGCTCCAGGCGAAGCTGGACGGCTGGCTGGAGGACGCGGCGGTCTATGTCGTCACGACGTACCGCGAGGAGATCACCTCGCTGATCAGCGACACGGTCGCCGGCTGGGACGCGGATCAGACGTCGCGGAAGATCGAGGCGCACATCGGCCGCGACCTGCAGTTCATCCGGATCAACGGCACGGTGGTGGGTGCGCTGGCGGGGCTGCTGATCTACACGGTGTCGTGGGCGCTGGGGGCGTAGCGCGGCAGAGCACGGGAAAGGGCGTGGGCTCTCGGAGCCCCCGCCCTTTCCCGTGCTTCCGTACGCGAATCCGTACGTCCGTCGCGACTCCCGTACGCGCGGCTCAGGCGGCCCGGCGGGTGACCGCCCACGACGCGGCGGCCATGCCGCCCGCCACGGTGAAGACGGCGGGCCAGGCGCCGACCTTCTTGGCCAGCGGGTGCGAACCGGCGAACGCGGCGAGATACGCCGCGGTCAGCCCGGCGGCGGCGCGCGGCCCGGCCTGCCGGTTCCACTCGTACGCGGCGACGGTGCCCGCGGCGGCGAGGGCGACCCCGCCCAGTGGCCGCTTCCTGGTCCACCGCGCCACGGCGTACCCGCCGACCAGCCCGCTCGCCGCCACCGCCGCTGCCGGAACCTTCGCCATTGCAGCCACCTTCGCCTTCTCGTTCGTGTCGTCCGGGCGGAGCCCGGGTCTTCGAGGCTAACGCGACGCCCGGGTTTCCGGTCGCCGAGGGGGTGCACAAGCGTTTACCCTGGGGTGAACGCGCGTGCACCCCTGCGCCGCTTCTCCCTGCACCCCCGCACCACGCCCTGCCGCCGAGCACCGTACGGAGAGCCATGCCCGCGGACATACCCGCCCCGGCCACCGCCGCCACCGAGGCGCCGCGCCCCCGCTTCGCCGTCGGTGTGCTGGCGTTCTGCGGTGTCGTGGTCGCGGTGATGCAGACGATCGTCGTCCCGCTGCTCCCGCACGTCCCGGCCCTGACCGGCGCGTCCCCGGCCGCCGCGAGCTGGCTGGTCACCGTCACCCTGCTCACCGGCGCCGTCTTCACGCCCGTCCTGGGCCGGGTCGGCGACATGTACGGCAAGCGGCGGGTGCTCGTCGCCTCGCTCATGGTGCTGGTGCTGGGTTCGGTCCTGTGCGCGGTCAGCTCCCACATCGGGGTGCTGATCACCGGCCGCGCCCTGCAGGGTGCCGCCCTCGCCGTCCTGCCGCTGGGCATCAGCATCCTGCGCGACGAACTCCCGCCCGAGCGGGTGCTGTCCGCCGTCGCGCTGATGAGCTCGACGCTCGGCATCGGCGCGGCGGTCGGGCTGCCGGTCGCGGCCCTCGTCGTCGAAAACTTCGACTGGCACACGATGTTCTGGGTCTCGGGCGCGATCGGCCTCATCGACATCGTGCTGGTGCTGTGGTGCGTACCGGAATCGCCGGTGCGCACCCGTGGCCGCTTCGACGCCCTCGGCGCGCTCGGCCTCTCCGGGGCCCTGGTCTGTCTGCTGCTCGCGGTCACCCAGGGCGCCGACTGGGGCTGGACCTCGGCCCGGACGGTCGGCCTGCTGGTGGCGGCCGTCGTCGTGGCGCTGTTCTGGGGCGTCTACGAGCTCCGGGTGGCGTCGCCCATGGTCGACCTGCGGGTCTCGGCCCGCCCGGCGGTCCTGCTCACCAACGTGGCCGCCCTGCTGATCGGCTTCGCCTTCTACGCGAACTCCCTGGTCACCGCGCAGATGGTGCAGGAGCCGAAGGAGACGGGGTACGGGCTCGGTGCCTCGCTCGTCGTCAGCGGCCTCTGCCTGCTGCCGGGCGGCGTGATGATGGTGGCGCTCTCACCGGTCTCGGCGCGGATCTCCGCGAAGCACGGCCCGAAGGTCAGCCTGGCGCTGGCGGCCGGGGTGATCGGCGCCGGTTACGTGGTGCGGTACTTCACCAGCCACAACCTCTGGCTGATCATCGCCGGCGCGACGGTCGTCGCATCGGGCACGGCCATCGCGTACTCGGCACTCCCGGCGCTGGTCATGCGCGGTGTCCCGGTGAGCGAGACGGGCGCGGCCAACGGCCTCAACACACTGATGCGGTCGATCGGACAGGCCTTCTGCAGCGCGACGGTGGCCGCGGTCCTCGCCAACATCACCTTCCGGGTGGGCGGCAGAACGGCCCCGACGCTCCACGCGTACCAGCTGGTCTTCCTGATCGCGGCGGGCGTGGCGTTCGCGGCGCTGCTGGTCACCCTGCTCCTGCCGGGCGGCCGGACACCCGCGACGGGTACGGTCGAAGAGCACCGTGACGTCCCCGCCGACCGGAAGGACGATGTGGGGACGATGCCGATCCAGGAGGGCGCATGACCAGTGGCCAGGCCACCGTACCGGCTCCGGCCCGGCCCGCCGCCGACCCGGGCACCGGCCGGGACGCGATCCTGCGCGCGGCCCGCCGGGCGTTCACCCAGCGCCCGTACGCCGAGGTCACCATCAGGGGGATAGCGGCCGACGCCGGAGTGAGCCCGTCCCTGGTGGTCAAACACTTCGGCCGCAAGGAAGAACTCTTCAACACCGTCGCCGACTTCGGGCCCGCCGCCGCGGAACTCTTCGACGCCCCGCTCGGCGTGCTGGGCCGCCACATGGTGGTGACGCTGGTGAACCGCCGCCGCGAACTGCAGTCCGACCCGCTGCTGCGGGTCGTCTTCTCGCTCGGCAACCGCGACGAGCGCTCCCTGCTGCGCGACCGCTTCCAGGAACAGGTCACCGACGCCCTGACCGCCCGCCTCCCCGGCCGCGAACGCGCCCTGCGCGCCGAATTGATCGCCGGCCACCTCCTCGGCCTCGGCGCCACCCTCAGCCTCCACCGCGAGGGCGCCGGCGCGGACGCCACCCCCGAACACATCGCGGACCTGTACGCGCCCGCGCTGCAGTCCCTGATCGACCGCCCTTGACCGGCAGTCCCCGATCGACACCCCTTGACCTGAGCCGCTGGCATACGACACCACCCCGGTACGAGCGCGGGGCGGCTCGTACCGGGGTGGGGGTCGCGGGGTGCGGCGGGATCAGCTGAAGACGACCGAGCGCAGCTTCAGCCGCTCGGAGGCGTGGCCCCCGTTGGGCCGGAGGGTGAAGTAGGCGCCCTCGCAGTCGGGGCCGGTGAAGACCGTCGCGCTGGAGTCGGTGAAGTTCCACGGGGAGTGGGCGGGGTTGGTCGAGGAGGGGTCGGCCACCTCGGGCAGGGTGATGCACATCCGGCTCGGCGGGTCGACGAGGAAGCCGAACTGAGGCGATCCGTCGAGGCCGGTGTAGGTGTACCTGAAGTCTCCGGTGGCCGCACCGGCCGAGGCCGGCACGGCGACAATGAGCGCGAGCGCGCCGAGGGCGGCGGCAACGGTGGAACGAAGACGCATGGGGGAACTCCTTGTACGGGATCGGGAACGCCCCAAGCTTGCGCTGCTGACCTGCGGTTACTGCCGAATACGAGGTGCCGTCACCCGGACGGGAACTGCCGAAACGGTTCTGCCGACGGCCAAGTGGGTCAGAGGCCGGTTCCACCGTGTTGACCGCACCACCGCAACGGTCCGCTGGCAGGCCCTAGTGTGGCCCGGTGAAGACACAGATGATCGTGCTCAACGGCGGCTCCAGCTCGGGGAAGTCCGGGATCGCCCGGAGCCTTCAGACGGTGTTGCCGGACCCCTGGCTGACCTTCGGCGTCGACACACTGATCGATGCCATGCCCGCGTCCATGCGCGAGTCGGACGCGGGCATCGAGTTCGCCCCGGACGGCGAGGTGGTCGTCGGCCCCGAGTTCCGTACGTTGGAGACGGCGTGGATCGAGGGGATCGTCGCGATGGCCCGCGCGGGAGCCGGGGTCATCGTCGACGAGGTGTTCCTCGGCGGCGCGGCCTCCCAGCAGCGGTGGCGGGAGGCGCTCGGCGGGGTCCGGGTGCTGTGGGTCGGTGTCCGGTGCGAGAGCACCGTCGCCGCCGCCCGTGAGATCGCGCGGGGCGACCGCATCCCGGGCATGGCGGCCGCACAGGCGGACCTGGTCCACCAGGGCGTGACGTACGACATCGAGGTGGACACGACGCGGAGCGGGTCCATGGAGTGCGCGCGGGTCATCGCGGCCCACCTGGGCTGACCGGACGCGCCCCACGGGCGTACGTTCCCGCTGCCCGCCGACGTACGTTCCCGCCGCGCCATGAAGGTACGCTCCCGCCGCTCCACAGATCGTTTCCGGCCACAGCACTACGCACGCAGCACTTCACAGCGCACCCCATCACAGCACCGCGTGGCATCGTGCGGCCTCGACGTTGTCCGGTGTGACCTCTTCCAGCCGCAGTCTTGAAGACATGCGGGCAACCTGCGAACGAACTCCCCGCCACAACGAACGAATACCCGGTCCCGCCGAGGTGGCAGAACCGGGTATCCAATGAACTCCTTTTATTGAACGGCTAGTTAACGGGGGCCTGGTAGAGGCCCCGGCCGGCGCGGTGGGCCCGGGAGGTGGCGACCAGCCGGTCGAGCGTGCTGCGAACGGTGTTGATGCCGTTGGGGGTGAGCTCACGCCCCAGGGCCTTCGTCACGTCACGGGCGCGGACGGGGGTGTCGCCGGACGCGGCCAGCACCTTCATGGTCAGCTCGGTGAGGCTGCCGCTGTCGTCGACGGCCGGTACGGCGGTCGTGGAGGTTGCAGCCTTCTTCGGCGCCTTGGTCTTGGCGGGCTTGGCGGCCTTGGTCGTCGCCTTGGCCGTCCTGGTCGCCTTCACCGGCGCGGCGGACTTGGCCGCCTCCTTGGCGCCCTTGGTTTCCTTGGCCTCCTCGGCGGGCTTGGCGGCTTCGGCCTTCTTGGCCTGGCCGCGCTGGGCCCTCGGCTTGGCGGCGGCCTGCTTGCGGCCCTTGGGCGCGGCGGGCGCCTTGCGGGCGGCGGTGCGGCGCGCGGGGGCGGGAGCGGCCTGCTCCTGCGGGGCATCTGCCTGGGCGTCGGATGCGGGGGAGACGACGGAGTCGACGGGGCCCTGCGCCTGCTGCGGAATCCTGGCAGCGGGAACGCTCGCAGTGTCGGCCTCGGCGTCCTCCGTCTCGCCCGGCTCCGCCGCCTTCGGCTCCGCCACCGCGCTCGCGGAGGGAGCAAGGACGGGAGTGCGGGAGGCCGACAGTGCGCGCAGTGCTGTCAGTGCGGTCCGGATCGACTCCAGACGTTCGGTGACGGTCGCGAGTTCCTTCTCCAGGCTCTGCTGGTGCTGCTCAAGGAGCGGAAGTTCCGCCTCCAGCAAGGTAGTTGTGGCATCGATGGTGACCAGTGTGCTGGTCTCGGAGGTCATGCTGTCGCCCTTCTGTCCCGGCCGACCGTTGGTGACCGATGTATCGCAGGGTAAGGGGTGTTGTGTTGTGGCCGGAAATCGCCCGTCAACTACGGCGTTCCGCGAAGCACCGTCAGCACCGGCCGCCAGTCTGCTGAACGATGCCTCGGTGTGCCGCGGAGTTGGTCCGGGAGCCACTCGTTTGGCCGTACCGGGCACCCGTGCATCGGCGAGACATCGAGCACCCGGCATCCGGCAACGCCGCCGGGTGCGAGTCCGTTCAG
Organism: Streptomyces sp. NPDC001880; assembly: GCF_053594575.1. Classification (NCBI taxonomy): domain Bacteria; kingdom Bacillati; phylum Actinomycetota; class Actinomycetes; order Kitasatosporales; family Streptomycetaceae; genus Streptomyces; species Streptomyces sp. NPDC001880. The sequence continues at coordinate 77,094 of NZ_JBSFET010000007.1, read as the reverse complement.
CCCACTCCGTCCGCCGCGCCCTCCCCCTGCCCACCGCGTGCAGCCGCTTCTGCCATGCGTGCCGTCGTGCTGGCGCCGTCCAGGGCCTCACGGACGATGTCCGCGTGCCCGCTGTGGTGTGCGATCTCGCGGAAGACATGCAGCAGCACATGACGGACGGTCCACTCGATGGGTTCCGGCGGTGACCAGGGGTACTGGGGGAGGGTGACGAGCCGATCGAGGTCGGGTTCCTGTCGCACCGTGCGGTCGAACTCTGCGGCCGCTGCCCGGAAGGCGTCGAGCAGCCCGGCCAGAGTCTCGCTCTCGGTCATGCGGGTGCCGTCGGGATCGAGGTCGGCCCAGCCGACCTCGGCGGGCGCCGTGCCTTCGACCACCGCGAGCCAGGTTCGCTGAACCTCACCGAGATGCTTGACCAGGCCGCCGAGTGTCAGCTCGCTGACAGTGGTGGTGAGCCGGGCCTGGTCCTCGTCGATGTCCGCGAGGGCGTAGAGAAAGTTGGTGCGTTGATCGGCGACGATCGCGAGAAGGTCCTCGCGCTCCCCGGCCCGAGCGTCGTCGGTGGTGCTCGTCGTTGCCATGGGGTGTTCCCCTTCCGTCAGGATCCGGCCCACAACCCTAGGTTCGGCTGTCGGGCATCCGTGGGAGACCGCCGCGGGGAAACGCCGCCGCATTGACCGGTGCGGCGAGGAAATCCGCTGTCGGTGGCGCCGCCTACCATCCACGGGACATCAGAACGGACAGCTGGATGTGGAGGACGAAATGAGCGAAGCAGTGGCCCGCTGGCGGGAGTTCGAGAAGTCGCTCCATTCGAAGGGGCTGGCCTGGGCGCTTGAGTACGCCCCCGCCGACCTGCGTTGGGCGCGGTCCGCCGACCACCCTCACGGAGCCCGGGTGGAGCACCTGCTGCCCGTCGACTACCTCGCCTTCGTTGCGGAGGCCGGCTATCCCGTGCTGGGCTTCGACTACTACGACCGCAAGGGCATGTCGTTCCTGCCGCCCGACCCCATGGCCGTGCTGTCGACCACGGTGTACGACGACGACCACGGCTTCCCGACAGGTACCGGGAGCGGGCCGACCGTCTGCCGCCATGCCTTCTTCGCCGGCTACGACCTGTCCGACGTGAGCGGCTACGCGCTGGCGGAGGACGGGGTGTGGCTGATCGAGGGATCGGCTGTGGTCGAACACATGGGCAGCTTCACCGAGTGGTTGCCGAGCGCGCTCGGCGAACTGGAGCGGCGCATCGCGGAGCCCGGATGCGGGGAGGGCGTGGCGCCCGGCCGGGCGGCCGACCCGCACCGGCTGTTCGACTACTCACTCGAATCCGGTGCGGCCGACCGTCTCCCGTACAGCACGCCCGACCTGGAGCTGAGCTGGGTCGAGGACCAGTCAGGCACGTCCTACGCCTACGGTCTGATCGATGCGGGAGGCCGCTGGCGCATCCCGATGGGCGAGCGGTTTCTCGGCGTGCGACCGTTCCGGGACGGTGTCGCCGAGGTGATCGAGAATGCCGGGGACAGCTCCTACAGCGGCCCCTGGACGCGGATCGACACGGAGGGTCGGGCCCTGTAGGCGCACCGCCCCCTCTCCTCAGCGGGTCGCGTCAGGCCCCCACCTCCCCGAGCGCCTGTTCGCTCGGGCCGGGCGACACGGCCTGCCGCTCACCGTCTCGATCCCGCCCCCGCTCCAGACCCAGCCGCAGCACCGTCGCGATCAGAGCGGCGATGGCGAACCCGACTCCGGCCCAGGCGAGCTGACGGGCTCCGTACGTGGCCATGACCCAGCCGCCGACGGCGGTGCCGACGGTGATACCGAGGTTGGAGAACGAGATGAAGAGGCTGTTCCCGAACTCGGGCGCATCGCTCGCGTCCCGCCCCAGCCAGCTCTGGCTCACGATCAGCCCGCCCGAGTGCACGGCACCCCAGACCAGGACCACCGGAACCATCGGTGCGAACAACGGGCCGACGGCGTACAGAAGGACGTAGACCAGCAGACACAGCACCGGATACGCGACCACCGTGCCGACGAGGTTGCGCCGCAACAGGCTGCCGAAGGCGAAGTTCCCGAGGACCATCACGATGCCGAACGCCATCAGCATGGCGCTGACCCACGTACCGTCCATGTGCGTGACCTGCCCCAGGTACTCGGCGGAGTAGCCGTAGACCGAGAACATCGCCGCGAAGACGAGGACGACGGAGGCGATGGTCAGCCACATCCGGGGCCGCCTGAGAACGCTCAACTGGGCTCCGTACGACGATCGTTCAGCAACCGGCATCGACGGGACGAACCGCAGGATGCCAAGGAACGCGATCAGATTGACGAGTGCGCCGAACCAGAAGGCCGAAGCGAGCGACAGATGTCCGGCGAGGTACGAGGTCAACGGCACACCGAGCGCGAAGCCGACGGTGACCCCTGCGAACACGGTCGTCGTGGCGCGGGTCGCGTCCTCCGCGGGCACCAGCCGCACGGCGGTGGCGAGCGCGACCGCGAAGAACACGGGATGGAAGAGGGCGGGAACGACGCGGAAGGCGAGCATCACCTCGTACTGCGTGGTGAGCGCGTAGACGGCGTTGGACAGCGCGAACACCGCGATCGCGGCGGCGAGCACCTTCTTGCGGTCGACACCGGACGCAAGCAGCGTTGTGAACGGCCCGGTCACCGCGATGACCAGGGCAAACACCCCCACGAGCCAGCCGGCGGCGGACGGTGTGACACCGAGTTCGGCCGAGACGCGGGGCAGCACGCCGACCATCCCCATCTCGGTGGTGATGATCCCGAACACGCCGAGGGCGAGCACCAGAACGGTGAGGGAGGTCTTTCTCATCGGAACGGTCGTTACCTTTCGTTAAATCTAGAAAAGTAGATGCATCGAGGCGCCGAGTGGGAGTGCGTGTGAGGGGTCGGGGTGGGGCCCCGGTCTACAGCTCGTCGCGGACGTGCGCGGCGAACTCCGCGATCACCGGCTCGTTGCGTCGGTAGTACGTCCACTTGCCGATGCGCTCCGAGGTGAGCAGCCCCGCGTCCTTCAGGGTCTGCAAGTAGCCGGACACCACCGACTGTGCCAGCCCGGACCGCTTCTGGATGTCGCCGACGCACACGCCGATGTGGAAGCCGAGCCCCTGCTGCCGGTAGGAGTCCTCGTCGAAATGCTTCTCCGGCTCCCTCAGCCACTGCATGAACTGCAGGCGTGCCGGATTGGCGAGCGCCTTGTGCACGGCCAGCGGGTCCATCGCTCCACCTCTCCGGGGGCCTCCAGGTTACGCATCTAGCTTTCGCGATATGTAGCGTCGAGTCAAATCGCGTCGAGACCGCGCGCAGCTTCCTGGGCGTCGCGTAGCGTCCCGGTGGCCTTGTCGGGGTCGCGGTGGGATACCGCGCCGCAGTCCGGACCGTCGAACTCCACGACCATTCGTACACCGGCCTCGCGAGCTTTGTTCAGGGTGCCCGTATGCCACGGTGCTCTTCGCGAGGGCTGCGGACTTTGCCCACGCCCGGACCCGGCCGTGGACACCGTTCCGGTACACGACATGGTCGAGGCCCTGACCCGGCAGCACTGACGCATCAACGGATGATTTCAGCGTGCAGAACGGCATCCTGGCGTGGCCGATTATCACTGCATCTCATCCTGGCGGGTAGGTCACTCAGCGACAATCGGCTTGAGCATCTCCCGCAACCGTTCTTCGCCGGCTCCTCCGATGATCCGCCCGGCAATCTTCCCTTTCCTGTCGACGAAGATCGTGGTCGGAATGGTCTGCGAGTTCAACGTTCCCTTAGGGAACTTCAGAAGGAGCTTGCCTGCAGGGTCGTGCAGGCTCGGGTACGGGATCTTGTAGTTCTTCTCAAAAGCCAGAGCCAGACCGGTCTGCCGGTCGCGTGTGTTGATGCCGATGAACTGCACACCGTCGTCGGTCAGATCATTGGAAACCTTGGCGAGGTGATCAGCCTCAGCACGGCACGGACCGCACCAAGAACCCCAAACATTGAAGACTATGACCTTTCCCCGATAGTCAGCAGTGTCCAGCTTCTTGCCATCGACGGTTTCGCCGGTAAGTCTTGGGGCCTTGAGTCGGTCGCCCTCCTTCTCAAGGCCAGCGCCAGCGTCAGCATCGGCGAGATTGGTACCAGACCCACTTGAACTCGAAGTCCCGCCCGTACCACACGCGGACAGGGCAATCGCTGCGGCTGCGGCTCCTGCGGCGAACAGAACGGATCGGATGTGGCTAGAGACGCTCATCCACCGATCTTGGCATACCCACTTCGGCACACCTCAGCAACGGCCGTGTGGCCACGACTCGGGGGCACAACTCCCGTATAAGGGCTGGGCGATGGTCGACCTGCCCGAGGGGAGCAAGTGCGCTCTCGATGCCTCGGCGGGGGCGGCGCCCGATGGCGTCACGGAACTGGTTGCCCTGCCTGGACGTTCGCTCGACAGGCCTTTGATGGAGGAGAACCTTGTCGAGTTCGAGCTTCCCGCCGGTACGGGCGCTGGGACGCGGGGCGGGCTGGTACCGCGGCGACTGCCATGTCCACTCCGTCCACTCGGACGGAGAACTCACTCCCGAAGCGTTGGCACTGCGGGCACGGGTTGCCGGGCTCGACTTCATCGCGACAACAGAGCACAACTCTGCTGCGGCACCCGATGTATGGGCGCATCTGGCTGCCGATGACTTCTTGATAGTGCTGGGTGAGGAAGTGACCACGAAGACCGGCCACTGGCTTGCGCTCGGCACCGGCCCCGGTCAGGTCGTCGACTGGAACCACCAGGTCAGGGACGGACTGATCGATCGGTGTCTGGATCAGGTCCATCAAGTGGGAGGCCTGTGCGTGGCCGCGCATCCCCACGCGCCCTATCCGTCGGGCGACTTCATGTTCCCCCTCCAGGGCTTCGACGTGGTGGAGGTGTGGAACGGGCTGTGGACTTCGGACCGGCCCTGGAATGCCGACAACGAGGCCGCTCTGGCCGAGTGGGGACGGAGCCTCGCAGCTGATGTCCGGACGGGATCCTGGCGGCCGGCGATGGGCAACAGCGACACACACCTGGAGGGTCAGATCGGCATCCCGCACACCGTGGTCTTCGCCAAGGAGCTGAGTACCCAGGCGATCCTCGCCGGGATCCGCTCAGGCCGCAGCTGGATCGCCGAGTCGGCGGAGGTGCACGTATCGTTCACCACCAGCGTTGATGGCCGCATTGCCGGGGTGGGCGAACAGCTCGCAACTCATGGTGGGCGGGTCGAAGTGCAGGCAGCAGTACGTGGTGTGCCGGCGGCGATCGTCAGCTTTCACACTGATAGAGGGAAGGTCCACCGCGTGTCGCTTCCCGGCGACGGAGCAGGTGCGGTGCAGTGGCACACGACGGCGGACGACTCGGCGTTCGTCCGCATCGAGGTCCGCCATCCCAACGGGCACGTCGCCGCACTCACCAACCCGATCGTCCTGACCTGACTGATCGCCAGGCGCAAGGTCGTGGGCTCAGCTCATTTTGAAGCGGTCGGATAAAGCAGCGCCTTGTGCACGGCCAGCGGTTCCACCGTTCCACCTCTCCGGGGTCCCACCGCGTCACGCCTCCAGGTTTCGCGCTATGCGGTGTCGAGTCAGATCGCGTCGAGACCGGTGCAGTGTGCGATCGTCGCATCGTCGGCCACCACCGCGTGACGCGCCTCCGCCTGGCGGACGCGGTGGATGATCTCGGCGGGCCCGCTCGATGTCATGAGGGCCATGGCCTGTGGCCAGTCGACGAGCCGGAACCGGTCCACGATGCGGCTGGCCCCGTTGCTGAGCAGCGCGGCACCGGTCAGACCGGAGACCGGGCAGCTTCCGGTGATCGCCTCGTCCGCCGCCCGCGGATCGTCCTTGGCCACCCAGAATCCGCCCGGCCGGTTCCGGTGGGCGCGCAGGTCCCGCAGGATTCGGCGGCACTCGTCGCTCCCCTCGGCGACGGCTCCGAGCGCGGACGCGTACGGCCGGCTGATGGTCACCTCCCGGGGATCGGAGACGACGAGCGGCGCGCCGTCGGCTCTGTCGAGCACGAGGAACGCGTCGCCGAGCACCAGGTGGTCGATCCGGTCGCCGGACCGGCGGAGGACGGCCACGGCCGCCGACGGACTGACCGGGTCGGCGACGTCGCAAGTACCCCGGTGATCCTCCGTCACCTGCTCGATGGCCTCAGCGAGGAGCGCCGAGAGGCTGCGGTCCCGCACACGCGACAGAAGGCCGAGGAGGCTGCTCCCCAGGCGACCCGCGTACCAGGCCACACCGTGCCGGCAGATCGATTCGGTGCCGGGGATACCGGCGCCGTCGACGAGCACCACTGCCGCCGGTACGGCGCCGACGAAGTCCTCGTTCGCGCGGCCGGTCCGCGCTGCGACGCTCGTCATCGTCACTCGCATGCCTGTCGCCGTCCTCCCGCCGATTGCACCGCGCGTTCTACTCGGGCACGCGGGCCGGGTCCGTAAGCAGGCAGGCGGGCACTCGCCGGGTTGCGGGCGGCCTGTCGCTCCCCGGCCGGAGCGACCCGGATCGGGCACGAGCCCCCGCGGTGGCCCGCCGGGTTCTTTGCCGAGGTTACTGCCGGTGGGGCCGTTCGCGGTGACAGGCGCTGTCTATGCCGACCGGGCAGGGGCGGGATCGCCGGTCCGGTTCGGTACCTGGCTGACCGCTCGCTGAAGGCGGAGTTGACCGATCTCTGCGACATTCTTCATCAGTTCGGCGTTGACCCAGGCAATCATGTGGGCGACGGTGTGCCGAGGATCATTCGGCCACGGGAACGGGCCGGTGGTGTCCAGACCGGCAGGGGTGAGTTGGTCCAGCGCCTCCAGCCAGTCCTCACGCAGGCCGCGCAACCACTCGACGGTCGGCTTCCCCGCGCCGGGCCAGGTGATGTCCTCCCGCTCTCGGGGCGTTCTCCCATAGGCGTGATCCACGGCCACGCTCCACCACCAGCCGATGTGCCAGCTCAGCCAGGCGATGGTCGGCACAGGAACAGGTTCGGGCTCGGTCTCCGCCCAGTCCGCTGTCCATGTCCCGTCGTCTGCCTGGTGCACCGTCCAGCAATCCGCAGCGGGTTCCCACAGGAAGTCATCGGGGACGAGTCGATCCAGGTGGTACTCGAACAGCGACCAGGTCAGGTCGAACTGCCAGCGCAGCAGGTCAAGTTCGCGAGCAGAACCATGGTGGGAGTCAGTCACCGTACGACTCTCGCACGGGGACGGTTCCGGCGAGAAACGAATACCCGGCGGGCGGGCCCGCCCCGCTGCTCTGCGGAGCCGAGGAATGGACGGGGCGGCGGCCGGGGCCGGACGGGTCCGCCGGAGTCGTACCAGCTCTTCCCGTACGAGCCCGGCGTTCAGCCCTCGGCCGGAGCCACCCCGATCGGGCACGAGACGCCCGTGCCGCCGATCCCGCAGTAGCCCGCCGGGTTCTTGTCGAGGTACTGCTGGTGATATGCCTCCGCAGGCCAGAACGTGCGGCCCTGAGCCGGGAGGATCTCCGTGGTGATCGTGCCGTGACCGGCGGCCGTGAGGACCTTCTGGTAGGCGTCGCGGGATGCTGCTGCCGCGGCCTCCTGCTCGGGGGAGTGGGTGTAGATCGCCGAGCGGTACTGGGTGCCCACGTCGTTGCCCTGGCGGAAGCCCTGGGTCGGGTCGTGGGACTCCCAGAAGAGCTTCAGCAGCTCGGTGTACGGGACGGTCTCCGGGTCGAAGACGACGCGGACGGCCTCGGTGTGGCCGGTCAGGCCCGAGCAGACCTCTTCGTACGCGGGGTTCTCGGTGTAGCCGCCCTGGTAGCCGACGAGGGTCGTCCAGACGCCGTCCGTCTGCCAGAACTTGCGCTCGGCGCCCCAGAAACAGCCCAGCGCGAAGTCCGCGACCTCCAGACCCTCCGGGTACGGGCCCAGCAGCGGGTTGCCGAGGACCGTGTGGTGGGACGGGACGGTGAATTCGGGGGTGGGGCGGCCCTTCAGGGCCTCTTCCGGGGTGGGGAGCTGGGGGGTGCGGCGTTGCAGGAACATGCGGGGGCTCCTCCATGGGTGGGTGTGCAGTGTCTACAACGCGGCGGGGCCGCCACGGATTCCGCCCGGCCCCGGCCGCGCCCTACCGGGGCAGCGTCGCGGGGCTGCCGCCGTTCGCCTCGTAGCCGGCCACCGCCAGCGCCCGGTAGACGGTGTACTCGGCGGCCGGGTCGGCGTCCTGCGTCCACGGCAGCGCGCCCACGTGGCCGTCGATGTGGACGAGCTGGGCCATCGCCTCCGACCAGCGTTCCATCCGGACGAGGAAGAGGACCAGCAGATGGCGCACATGCGCGAGCATCGGGTCGTCCGGGCGGGCCGCGTGCACCGCGAACAGGGCGCCCTCGACGGCCTTGGTCACCACTACGCTGCGGTAGAAGCCCTGCACCAGATTGACCTCGGGCAGGTGCTCGTACACGGCGAAGAGCGGCAGCGCGGCCAGCAGCGAGCCCTGCGGGGCGCGGGCGGCGGCCGAGGTGGCGAAGCGGTCGGCCTCCTCGCGCGAGCCGTGCCACTTCTCGCACCAGTAGTGCAGCGCGGCGATGTGCGCGCCCATGTGGGCCGGGGCCCGGTCCATCACCCTCGCCCAGAGCTGGTCGAACTCCTCGTGGGAGTAGCCGAGTCCCCGGGAGACCGCGAGCTCGACGATGTACGGAACGGGGTCGCCCGGTGCCAGCAGGGCCGCCTCGCCGCAGACCGTACGGGCCTCCTCCAGGATGATCCGGAAGTCGTCCGTCCCCGCGGTCGACGAACGCCACGCCTGCTGCACCAGGAACTCGGCGTGCACCGCCGCACCGCCCGCGTCCTTCGGCGCCTCGGCCCGCCACCTGCGCAGCCACGCGCCACCGACCCCGGGCTGCTGCGCCAGCTCCAGCGAGGCGGCACCGGCGAAGGCCTGCACCCGCTGCCACCGCACCTCGCCTTCCTTGGGCGTACCGGCCAGCAACTGCGAGGCCGCCCTCCAGTCCTGGGTGCGCTGCACGACGTCGAGCACATCGAGCAGATCCTGGTCCGGGCCCGGCAGCCGGACGTCCAGCTCCTCCTGGCGCACAAAGCCGTAGGCGTTCGGGTCGGCGGCGTCCGGGGAACCCGGCGCGACCTGGCGGATTCCGCCCCGGCGGCGGAGCACGAAGGGGCCGACGATCGCGGCGATCATGCACAGGGCGATCAGGAACCAGAGAATCTCCATGCACCCATTGTCACCGGACCGCCCGGAAGTCCGGTGGGCGCCCTCGCGACGAACTACGCTCTGGCCCCATGAGCGACCAGCACAGCTTCGAAACCCGCGCGATCCACGCGGGAAACACCGCCGATCCCCTCACCGGCGCCGTTGTTCCGCCCATTTACCAGGTGTCCACCTACAAGCAGGACGGTGTGGGCGGACTGCGCGGCGGCTACGAGTACAGCCGCAGCGCCAACCCGACCCGTACCGCTCTGGAGGAGAACCTCGCGGCGCTGGAGGGCGGCCGCCGCGGGCTCGCCTTCGCCTCCGGCCTGGCCGCCGAGGACTGCCTGCTCCGTACGCTGCTGACGCCCGGCGACCATGTGGTCATCCCGAACGACGCCTACGGCGGTACGTTCCGGCTGTTCGCGAAGGTCGTCTCGCGCTGGGGGGTCGAGTTCTCCGTCGCCGACACCTCCGACGTGGCGGCGGTACGGGCGGCGATCACCCCGCGCACCAAGGCGATCTGGGTGGAGACCCCGTCCAACCCGCTGCTCGGCATCACGGACATCGCCGCGATCGCCGCTGTGGCCCGCGCCGCGGGCGCGCGCCTGGTCGTCGACAACACCTTCGCCAGTCCCTACCTCCAGCAGCCCCTCGCCCTGGGCGCCGATGTGGTGGTCCACTCCACCACGAAGTACATGGGCGGGCACTCGGACGTCGTCGGCGGCGCGCTGATCGTCAACGACCCCGAACTGGCTGATGAGTTGGCGTACCACCAGAACGCGATGGGTGCGGTCGCCGGACCGTTCGACGCCTGGCTGGTGCTGCGCGGCATCAAGACCCTGGCGGTCCGCATGGACCGGCACTGCGAGAACGCCACCAAGGTCACCGATCTGCTCACCCGGCACCCCAAGGTCACCCAGGTCCTCTACCCGGGGCTGCCCGAGCACCCCGGCCACGAGATCGCCGCCAAGCAGATGAAGGCGTTCGGCGGCATGGTGTCCTTCCGCGTCGAGGGCGGCGAGGAGGCGGCGGTCCAGGTCTGCAACCGGGCGAAGCTGTTCACCCTCGGTGAGTCGCTGGGCGGCGTCGAGTCGCTCGTGGAGCACCCGGGCCGCATGACGCACGCCTCGGCGGCGGGCTCCCCGCTGGAGGTGCCGGCCGACCTCGTACGCGTCTCCGTCGGCATCGAGAACGCCGACGACCTGCTGGCCGACCTGACGCAGGCGCTCGGCTAGGGCGTGCCCTTCGACGAATCCGGGCGGGCCCGAGCCTTCGGGGCCGCCCGGACGTACGCGGCCGGGTCAGGCGTCGGCCTTCTCGTCCTCCAGCATCGCCCGGATCTGTTCGCGCAGCTCCGGGCTGTCGGTGTGCTCGTGGACGGAGACCGCGTGCTCCGTCGCGGCCCGTACGACTTCCTCCTCCTCACCCGAGATGGTGAGCGAGCAGTGCGACACACTCGGATGCTTGCGGCAGTCAGCGATCTTCCTGGTCATGGCAGCCTCCTCGGCCGGTTCCGCGTGCCGCCCATTCCAGCGTAGAGCGCCCGCGAGCCCCGGGACGGCCGCTCACCAGCCCTCCAGCGGCGTGGTCTCGGCGGGAGGCACCCGCCAGGGATGCGTCTGAATCGCCCAGACCGCGAAGGCCACCACCGCGGCGCACGCCACCAGCAGCATCAGCCGGCGGAAGAAAAGCCGACGGCGCAGCATCCTGCCGCCGCGCTCCGTCACCCGCTGCGCCAGATCGGCCGGAACCTGCGGATGCGGACCGTCCAGCATCCGCCTGACCTCGTCCTCCCGGTCGGCACCGCGGCTCATCGCGCCACCCCCAGCGGGCCCGGCGTGCCGCGCCGTGCCGTGGGCCGGCGGGTGCCGCGCATCGTGGCCACCGAGCGGTTGCAGACCGTCCGCACCTGCTCCACCGGCAGGCCGAGCAGCGCCGCGGTCTGCTCCTCCGCGACCCCTTCGTACAGCCGCAGCACGAGGACCAGACGTTCGTGCGGTGTCAGGCGGTCGAGCAGACCGCCGCGCGGCCGGTGGTGCCGCCAGACCTCGCGGGCGAACCGGGCGGCCAGCCCGCGCCGGGTGCGGTCGTACGGGTCTTCGCCGCGCAGCCCGTCCCACTGTGCGTACGTGTGTGCCAGGGCGGCCGTGAGCAGCCGCTGGGCCCGGGGATTGGCTCCCGGCGGGCGCACGGGCTCGGCGGTGAGCAGCGTGGCGGTGTGCAGCAGTCGGCCGGCCGCGCCCGCGACGAAGATGTCGAACTCCTGGGCGCGGCGCCGCTCCCGGCCCCTCTGGCGCTCTTGCACAGTCCACATACGAGCCGCTGCGGGGCTCCCGGTCAAGAGGTGTGCAGCAGTCCGCCCCGCCCGGAGCCTCCGTCAGCCCGCGGGGGGCGTCTGGTGCGAGGTCTGGCGGGCGGCCAGCGAGATGTTGAACCGGGTGAGCAGCGCGCAGAAGGTCTCGCGCTCCTCGGCCGTCCAGCCTTCCGTGACCTGGGTCATGAGCTCGCGCCGGGAGCCGCGGACCTCTTCCAGGCGCGCCTGGCCGCGCGGCGACAGCTGGAGCACGACGGCCCGGCCGTCCTCCGGGTGCGAGGTGCGCTTGACCAGGCCGGTGTCGACGAGCGGTGCGACCTGCCGGGTCACGGTCGAGGAGTCGATCCCCATGCCCGCGGCGAGTGCCTTGACACCCATCGGACCTTCCCGGTCCAGCCGGTTGAGCAGCAGATAGGCGGCCCGGTCCATGGAATTGCGCACCTGGCCGACCCCGCCGAGGCGGGTCTGCTCGGCACGGCGGGCGAAGACCGCGACCTGGTGCTGCAGAGCGTCGAGGTCGTATGCGGAACCCGTGGGTTCGGGGGCGGCGCCCCCGGAAGGAGACGCAGCTGTCGTCATGTCCTGAGGGGGCATGGCCGGGGGCTCTCTTCGTGCGGTGTCGGATGGGTGGGGGACAGAGTACGCGGCCACGGGGCAACGCGTACCAGTGCTGCACAAACCTGTGGACAACGGCCCAGGAGGGCAGCGGACACGGCGCCCGGCGCCCCGCCGGACGACGGGAACCCGCGGGCCGAGCTGCAAGACTTACCGTATGAACTTCCGCGCGACCGGTCACTTTCCCCCACTGATTCTCGACGACATCCGCGGGGCGCAGAAGATGCTCTCCGGTGTGGCCAGGGTGACCGCCATGGAAGGCAGCCGCCACCTGAGCGAGCTCGTGGGCGCGCCGGTCCATTTCAAGTGCGAGAACCTGCAGCGGACCGGCTCGTTCAAACTGCGTGGTGCGTATGTACGGATCGCCGGTCTGTCCCCGGTGGAACGGGCGGCCGGAGTCGTCGCCGCGAGCGCCGGAAACCATGCGCAGGGTGTCGCACTCGCGTCTGCGTTGCTCGGCGTACGGTCCACGGTCTTCATGCCGGTCGGGGCGCCGCTGCCGAAGGTGGCCGCCACCCGCCAGTACGGGGCGGAGGTCCGGCTGCACGGTCATGTCGTCGACGAGACGCTGGCCGCCGCGCAGGAGTACGCCCAGGAGACCGGTGCGGTCTTCATCCACCCCTTCGACCACCCGGACATCATCGCCGGACAGGGCACGGTGGGCCTGGAGATCCTCGAACAGTGCCCCGAGGTGCGCACCATCGTCGTGGGGATCGGCGGCGGCGGTCTCGCGGCGGGCATCGCGGTGGCGGTCAAGGCGGTCCGGCCCGATGTGCGGATCGTCGGGGTGCAGGCGGCGGGCGCGGCCTGCTATCCGCCTTCGCTGGCCGTGGGCCATCCGGTGTCGATCGGTTCGCTGAACACGATGGCGGACGGCATCAAGGTGGGGCGCCCCGGCGATGTGCCGTTCGAGCTGGTCAGGGAATTGGTCGACGAGGTCCGTACGGTCTCCGAGGACGAGCTGTCCAGTGCGCTGCTGCTCTGTCTGGAGCGGGCGAAGCTGGTGGTGGAGCCGGCCGGTGCGAGCCCGGTCGCGGCCCTGCTGAGCGATCCGAAGGCGTTCCACGGGCCGGTGGTCGCGCTGCTCTCGGGCGGCAATGTGGACCCGCTGCTGATGCAGCGCATCCTGACCCACGGCATGGTGGCGGCCGGCCGCTATCTGAGCCTGCGGCTGCGTCTGACCGACCGTCCCGGTGCGCTGGCCACGCTGCTGGGCGTGCTCTCGGTGGTCGACGCCAATGTGCTCGACATCGGCCATGTGCGGACCGATCCCCGGCTCGGGCTCACCGAGGTCGAGGTGGAGCTGCAGCTGGAGACGAAGGGGCCGGAGCACTGCACGGAGGTCTCGGGGGCGCTGCGCGACGCGGGCTATCTGGTGATGGACTGACCCGTACCGTCACCGCACCGTCCCTTGCGTATCGCGATGTATCGCGTTACGTTGCTGTCGCCGTCAGGTCGTCACGGGCATGTCCGCCCGCAGATGTTCACCAGGCGCGGAAAGACCGTCAAACCTAGGATCTGTTGAGGAAGTCACCCGAACGCACTGGGGGAATCCATATGCCAGGCGCCATCCATGCCGAAGGTCTGGTGAAGACCTTCGGCGATGTACGAGCACTCGGCGGTGTCGATCTCGATGTGCCGGAAGGCACCGTTCTCGGGCTTCTCGGCCCCAACGGCGCAGGCAAGACGACGGCCGTGCGCGTCCTCACCACCCTGCTCAGGCCCGACAGCGGCAGGGCTGTCGTCGCGGGCATCGACGTACTGAAGAAGCCCAATGAGGTACGCCGGTCGATCGGCCTCTCCGGCCAGTTCGCCGCGGTCGACGAGTATCTGACCGGCCGCGAGAACCTCCAGATGGTCGGCCAGCTCTACCAGATGGGCGCACGGGACGCGAAGGCCAGGGCGGGGGAGCTGCTGGAGCGCTTCAACCTCGCCGACGCGGCCGACCGCACCGCCAAGACGTACTCCGGAGGCATGCGGCGCCGCCTCGACCTGGCGGCGGCGCTCGTCGTCTCTCCGCCGGTCATGTTCATGGACGAGCCGACCACCGGCCTCGACCCGCGCAACCGGCAGCAGCTCTGGGAGGTCATCGAGGAACTCGTCGCGGGCGGCACGACGCTGCTGCTCACCACGCAGTATCTGGAGGAGGCCGACCATCTCGCCCACGAGATCTGTGTGATGGATCACGGGCTGGTCATCGCCCGCGGCACCTCCGACGAGCTCAAGGCCCGCACCGGCGGCGAACGCGTCGAGGTCGTGGTGCACCAGCGCGACCAGATCGACCCGGCCCGCGCCGTGCTCGCCCACCTCGGCAAGGGCGAGGTCGCCGTCGCCGAGCACATGCGCAAGCTGACCGTCCCGGTCCTCGGCGGCGCCAAGCTGCTGGCCGAGGTCATCCGCGACCTCGACGCCCGAGGCGTGGAGATCGACGACATCGGACTGCGCCGCCCCACCCTCGACGACGTCTTCCTCTCGCTCACCGGGCACACCGCCGGACCTCAGCTTGACGACGGGAACGGTGAAGCGACCGGGACCGGCCCGGCCGACGGCGCCCTGGCGGGGACGGAGGCGGGCAAGTGAGCGCCATCAGCGAAACGGCCCTGACGCCGGCCGCCCCCAGGGCGGGCGGCGGTATCGGGCAGTCGATGCGGGACTCCCTCGTCATCGCCCGCCGGAACCTGATCCGCATGGCCCGGATCCCCGAGATGATCATCTTCGGGCTCATCCAGCCGATCATGTTCGTCGTGCTGTTCAGCTACGTCTTCGGCGGCTCGATGATGATCGGCGGCTCCACCAGCCCCGCCGAGTACCGCAACTTCCTGATGGCCGGCATCTTCGCGCAGACCGTCACCTTCGCCACCGCCGGAGCCGGCGCGGGCATCGCCGACGACATGCACAAGGGCCTCATCGACCGGTTCCGCTCGCTGCCCATGGCGCGCGGCGCGGTCCTCACCGGCCGTACGCTTGCCGACCTCGTCCAGACGACGCTGACCCTGCTGGTCCTCGCCGTCGTCGCCCTGCTGGTCGGCTGGCGCACCCACGAGAACATCGGCAAGGTGCTCGGCGGCTTCGCGCTGCTGCTCCTGCTGGGATACGCCTTCTCCTGGATCGGGGCACTGATCGGCCTCTCGGTCCGCACCCCGGAGGCGGCCACCTCCGGCGGACTGATCTGGCTCTTCCCGGTCACGTTCATCTCGAACGCCTTCGTGCCCACCGAGAACATGGCGAGCTGGCTCCAGCCGATCGCCGAATGGAACCCGTTCAGCGCCACCGTCCAGGCCTGCCGGGTGCTCTTCGGCAACCCGGGCGTGTCGCCGTCGGACGCCTGGCCGATGGTGCACCCGGTGTGGGCATCGCTGCTCTGGTCACTGCTGATCCTGGTGGTCTTCCGCACCCTGGCGGTGCGCAAGTACCGGCAGGTGGCGGTCTGAGGACCGCCGCACACGTGGGGAGCCTCCCCGGCCCGAAGGCCGGAGGCTCCCCACGTCGCTGGTGCCCGGTCAGCCGGTGTACGGCTTCGCCGTGAGGATCTTCACGGTGGCCGTCTTGCCGTTCGGCAGCTCGTACTCGGCGTCGTCGCCCATCCGCTTGCCGTTCACGCCCATGCCGAGCGGCGACTGCGGGGAGTACGTCTCGATGCCCGAGCTGGCGTACTCGCGGGAGGCGAGCAGGAAGGTCACCGTGTCGTCCGGGTCGCCGTCGAAGGCGATCGTCACGACCATGCCGGGCTCGACCACGCCGTCGTCGGCAGGTGCCTCGCCGACCTTCGCGTGCTCCAGGAGCTGGGTCAGCTGGCGCACCCGGAGCTCCATCTTGCCCTGCTCCTCCTTGGCCGCGTGGTACCCGCCGTTCTCTCGCAGGTCGCCCTCCTCACGGGCCGCCGCGATCTTTACGGCGATCTCCGTGCGCGCGGGACCAGACAGGTGCTCCAGCTCGGCCTTGAGCTGGTTGTACGCCTCCTGCGTGAGCCAGGTGACGTTTTCGCTGGTCTGGGTCACAGGGTGCTCCTCGTCGGTACTGGGAATACAAAGCATCGCCCTACCCGTAAGCATGTGCCACCACGGGTGGGCGAAACCACGAGCCTAACAATTCCCCAGGAAAAGGGGGAGAAGGTAAATCACCGGGACCGCGTATGCGCAGGTCGGGCCGGGGAACCGGTGGGTCAGGGCCGGCATGCGCCGGTCAATGCGACGCCCCGCCGTCGACGGTGCAGCCCAGCAGCTCGACGCTGGTGGCCCTGGCCGTCGTACGCAGCGTCAGGACCTGGTCGATCCGGTCCGTGCGCTCGTCGAAGCGGAAGTCCTTGCGGGCCACGTCGCTGCCGTCCTCGTGCTGTGCGCGCAGGGTGCAGTAGCCCTTGGCGTCCTTGTCCTTGCGCACTTCGAGGTGGACGTCGACCCGCTCGTCCGAGACGACCTTGCGCTTGATCACCTCGGCGCTGATGCCCTGGCCGGTGACGTAGTCGTAACCGATCCAGCCGACCACACCGAGGAACACGACGCCCAGCACCGAGCCGACGATCTTGAGCCGGCGGTCCGCGCGTTGGTCGGCGGAGCGGCCGTAGCGGTTCTCCGGAGGCGCTTCGCGCACCGCGGTCATGATCGTTCCTCCCGTGCCGGGGATCGAGGAATTTTCCACCCCCCGGTTCGGTCACTATAGAAGCCCGCCCATGTGCCGAATCACTGAGGATCGAGAGTTGACCGAGCAGCTGCGACTGATGGCCGTGCACGCCCACCCCGACGACGAGTCGAGCAAGGGCGCGGCCACCATGGCCAAGTATGTGTCCGAGGGGGTGGACGTGCTGGTGGTGACCTGCACGGGAGGCGAGCGCGGCTCCATCCTCAATCCGAAGCTCCAGGGCGACGCGTACATCGAGGAGAACATCCACGAGGTGCGCAGGAAGGAGATGGCCGAGGCCCGGGAGATCCTGGGCGTCGGTCAGGAGTGGCTCGGCTTCGTCGACTCGGGCCTGCCCGAGGGCGACCCGCTGCCCCCGCTGCCCGAGGGCTGCTTCGCGCTGGAGGACGAGGAGAAGGCCGCGGGCCGTCTCGTCCGCAGCATCCGCGCCTTCCGGCCGCAGGTCGTCACCACGTACGACGAGAACGGCGGGTACCCGCACCCCGACCACATCATGACCCACAAGATCACGATGATCGCCTTCGACGGTGCGGCGGACACCGAGACGTTCCCCGAGTCTGAGTTCGGTCCGGCCTGGCAGCCGCAGAAGCTCTACTACAACCAGGGCTTCAACCGGCCGCGCACGGTGGCGCTGCACGAGGCGCTGCTGGCCCGCGGTCTGGAGTCGCCGTACGGCGAGTGGCTCAAGCGCTGGAAGGAGTTCGAGCGCGACGAGCGCACGCTGACCACGCACGTTCCGTGTGCGGACTTCTTCGAGATCCGCGACAAGGCGCTGATCGCGCACGCCACGCAGATCGACCCGGAAGGCGGCTGGTTCCGCGTTCCGATGGACATCCAGAAGGAGGTCTGGCCGACCGAGGAGTACGAGCTGGCGAAGTCTCTCGTCGATACCTCCCTCCCCGAGAGCGACCTCTTCGCGGGCATCCGCGACAATGCCTGATATGTACGCGACCCAGGCACTGACCGACCTCGTTCCGCTCGCCGAAGAGCTCGACAAGAACAAGGTGACCCCCGGCGTTCTCGGCTTCCTCGTCTTCGCGGCGCTCGCCGTAGGCGTGTGGCTGCTGATGAAGTCCATGAACCGGCACATGGGCAAGGTCGACTTCGAGGAGGCCCCGGACCCGGACGAGGTGGCTGCCGAAGCCACCGCAGGGGCGGGCTCCTCGAAGCGGTAGTAGCAGCAGAGGCAGACGAGAGCGGGGCGGCTCCGGAACGAACCGGAGCCGCCCCGCCGCCCGGCATCGGTCCGGCCGGTCCCTGGCCGGCCAGGCCCGGCGCCGTCCTCAGTCGCCGGCCGGGCCGTACCCGGCCGGGACCGGTACGCCCATGACCTCCCGGGCATGGCGGGTCGGCGTCATGCCCAGGCGCCATGCCTGCCAGCCGTCCTCCAGGTCCACGCCGCGGTTCAGCACCACCGTGTACGCCTCCGCGCAGTCCTCCAGCTTGCCGTCGCGCGCCGGGTGCCCGGCCCCCAGCAGCTCGGCCAGCTCCTGCTGCGCCACCGCCGTGCCCACCTCACTGCCGCCCGGCGACGCGTAGGGCAGCAGCGTGCAGCGCAGGAAGCGGGCCCAGTCCGCACCCCGGGCGTCGCCGTACGAGCCGAACAGCTCCACCGCCTCGCCGCACAGCTCCAGCGCCTGCGGGGCCCGGTTGTTGCCCGCGTCGATCAGAGCCAGCTCCAGGCACGTCCACGCCTCGCCGTGGGCGACCCCGATGCGCCGGAAGTCGGCGCGGGCGTCCACCAGGAGCTGACGGGCGAAGCCCGAGTTGCGCAGGTTCCCGGTCCGGGCCGCCTGCTGGTCACGGGTGACCCGGCCCGAGTGGTGGCGGGCGCACGCCAGCCCGTACACGTCCCGCATCCGGGAGAACATCGTGCGGGCCCGCTCCAGCTGCCGGACCGCCCGGTCGGTGTCACCGCTCTCCTCCAGGGCCTGGCCCAGGTAGAACAGCGTCCACGCCTCGCCGCGCGCGTCCTCGTTGTCCCGGTGGCGGGCCAGCGCCCGGTCCAGCTGCTCCACGGCCGTGGCCGGGTCGCCGTCCAGGAGCCGGGCGCGGGCCAGCTGGGTCAGCGCCCACGCCTCGCCGCGCTCGTCACGGGTACTGCCGTACAGCTCCAGCGCCCGGCGCAGCGCGTCCTCGGCCCGCTCCACCTCGCCCATCCGCAGCAGGGTCTGGCCGAGCTGGAACCGGGTCCACGCCTCGCCGTGCAGCGACTCGCCCTCCCGGTGCAGGGCCAGCGCGGTGTCCAGCAGGGTCAGCGCCTCCGCGATCCGGGCCCGGTCGCGCTCGACGGCCGCCAGCGCGTGCATCGACCAGGCCCGGTCCGCCGCCTGCTCCTTTGAGGACTGCAGCTCGATCGCCTCGCGCAGCCGCGCCGACGCCTCGGTCAGATTGCCCTGGTGGTGCAGGGTGATGCCGAGCGAGCAGAGCGCCAGCGCCGTACCCGCCCCGTTCTGCGCCTCGCGGTACAGGCCGACGACCGACGACAGGGTGGTGCGGGCCTTGTCCAGCTCACCGAGCTGACGGGCCGCGATGCCGGTACGCCACTGCACGGACCGCTCCAGCAGCCCCTGGTCCACCGCCTGCGTCAACTCGCTGATCTCACCCAGTCGGTAGAGGTCGCCGCGCAGCAGGCAGTAGTCGCACAGCGCGCCCAGCAGGTCCAGCACGGCGCCCTGGTCGACGCCCTCGGCGTGCCGCAGCGCGGAGGTGATGAAGCTCGACTCGTCGTCCAGCCAGCGCAGCGCCGAGTCCAGCGAACCGAAGCCGTGCGAGCCGAACTGCCCGGCCCGGGTGGACATCTTGCCGTCCACCATGCGGATCACCGCACCGGCCAGATCCGCGTAGTTCCGGATCAGCCGCTCCTGCGCGGCGGTACGGTCCGCCGCCTCCTCCTCGTCCCGCAGCCGGGCCAGGGCGAAGCCCCGTACGAGGTCGTGCAGCCGGTAGCGCGAGCCCCGCACATGGGTCAGCAGCGCGGCCCCCGCCAGGTCCTTCAGCAGCCGCTCGGCCTCCTGCTCGTCGGCGGAGAGCAGCGCCGCCGCCGCCGCGGCGCCGAGGCTCGCCCGCCCGGCCAGCGCGAGCCGGCGCAGCAGCCGCCGCGCCTGCTCGGACTGGTCGGTGTAGCGCAGCCACAGCGCCCGCTCGACCGGGCCGACCTGCCCGTACCCGGCGAGGTCGGCGGCCAGCGCGCCGCGGGTGCGTGCCCCGAGCGAGGAGCCCGCTATCCGCAGCGCGAGCGGCAGCCCGCCGCACAGCTCCGCGACGGTGTCCGTGGCCCGTGCGTCGTACGGCCCCTCCTCCTCGGCCTGTGCCGCCTCGCGCAGCAGCTCCTCCGCACCGGCCGCGTCCAATGCCCCGACCGGCAGCCGGTGGACCCGGGCCGGGATGTCGGCCGGCAGCTCCAGGGGCTCGCGGGCGGTGACCAGGACGAGGCTGTCGGAACGCTCGGGGACCAGGGTGCGGACCTGCTCCGGGTCACCCGCGTCGTCCAGGACGATCGTCACCGGGGTGCCGGTCAGATGCTGGTGGTACAGCTCGCTCAGCCGCCGCACCTGCTGCTCGGCGGAGGCCCCTTCCCGGAACAGCAGCTGCTCACGGGGCGCGCCCAGCCGGTTCAGCAGGTGCAGCAGCGCGTCCCGGGTCGACAGCGGCGTCTCACCGGCCACATCGCCTCGCAGGTCCACCACGCAGGCGCCGCGGAACAGGTCCTTCAGACTGTGCGCGGCCCGCACCGCGAGCGAGGTGCGCCCGGAGCCGGGCGTGCCGTGCAGGACGACGACGGTCGGTTTGGTCTCCGTCGACGCACGGGCCTCCCGCACCCAGCGGGCGATCTGCTCCAGCTCGGCCCGCCGTCCCGCGAACGGCCCGCCGGAGGCGGGCAGATGGCCGAACGACTGCTCCAGCAGCGAGCGCGTACGGGCTGCCGCGCTGCGGTCCGTGCGGCGCAGCGACGGAGCGGTCCGCGACTGCGCCGGGACCTTCTTTGCCGGGGTGCGGGACGAGGCGGTGAGCATCCGCTGCTGGTCGATGAAGGGGCGGATGCCCCGCACCTCCAGCGCCGCCAGCCACTGGAGCCGCAGCTGTTCGGTACCGCCGGGCTGCCCCAGCGCGCCGGCCCGCCGGTGGGCGGCGGGCCAGTGGGAAGCGGTGACCTTGGCGACGGTGGCGGTGGCCCCCGCGACCGCGACGACGGCGCCCGCGCCGAGCGCCGGCCCGGTCGCCGTACCGAAGGCGACATCCGCGCCGAACGCGGCGACTGCGGCAACTCCCGTCACCAGCAGGGGTGTTCCCATCGCCGCCCGGCTGAACCGCTGCGACAGCGGCTGTGCCCCGGCCTCCGCCGCGTCCAGCGCCTGGACATACGCGGCGTACTCGTCGTCCGCGGCGGCCGCCAGCGAATCCAGCGCGGCCCGCCCGCGCGCCGTCAGCGTGGCCGCGTCGGCCCGGCCGCCCGAGCGCCGCACCTCCTCCTCCACGGCCCGTACCAACAGCCCTTCGACTTCGGCCCGATGGCGCTCCCGCATGTCTGTCCCCCTCCGGATACGACGGTTGCTACGGCGTCGGCCGGCATCGCCGCTCAGTCTCCTGCGTACGGGGTGTCAGCGCGAGAGAGTGATGCGATCAACCGGGACCGAGGGAGGACGAGGCCATGCCGAATCGCCTGGACCGTGAGACTTCCCCGTACCTCCTCCGGCATGCCGACCATTCTGTCGGCCGGTGGCCCTGGTCGCCGGAGGCGTTCGAGGAGGCGCGGCGGCGTAATGTGCCCGTTCTGCTGTCGGTCGGCCACTCGGCGTGCCACTGGTGCCAGTGAACTCGCAAACCCAGTACTCGCAAACCCAGTACTCGGCGGCGCTCACACCTCTCTGATGATCACGCGGCTCCCGCAGAGCTTCGACCAGTCGTCGCGGTCGGAGGTCAGGACGATCGGGGAGGCGGAGAGCGGTGCCGTACCGGCCGAGCGAGCACCGGGTCGGCACCCCTCGGTCGCGATCGTGCGCTGCTCCTGTGGCGCATGGGCGGGGCGCAGGCAGGTGCGCAAGGATGGGGGTATGCCCAACCGACTCGCGCAGGCCACGTCCCCGTACCTCATCCAGCACGCGGACAACCCCGTCGACTGGTGGCCCTGGGAGCCCGCTGCCTTCGAGGAAGCCCGGCGGCGTAACGTCCCCGTCTTCCTGAGCGTCGGCTACAGCGCTTGCCACTGGTGTCACGTCATGGCGCACGAGTCCTTCGAGGACGACGACACCGCTGCGTACATGAACGAGCACTTCGTATCCGTCAAGGTGGACCGTGAGGAGCGGCCCGACGTGGACGCGGTCTACATGGAAGCTGTGCAAGCCGCCACTGGACAGGGCGGCTGGCCCATGTCCGTGTTCATGACGCCGGACGGGGAGCCCTTCTACTTCGGCACCTACTTCCCGCCCGAGGTTCGCCATGGCATGCCGTCCTTCCGCCAGGTGCTCGGAGGTGTGCACAACGCCTGGGCGAGCCGACGTGACGAGGTACGAGAAATTGCGGGGAAGATCACCCGGGATCTTGCCGGGCGGGAGCTGAGCACCGGGGATGCCGGGACGTCCACCGAGGAGACCCAGGCCCTTGCGCTCCTCCAGTTGACTCGGGACATCGAACCCGCGAGCGGCTGGTTCAAGGGAAACACCAAATTCCCGCCGTCGATGGTGATCGAGTTCCTGTTGCGCCACCACGCGCGGGCCGGCTCCGTGGCCGCGCTGGAGATGGCAGAAGGACTGTGCGGCGCGATGGCCGGCTCGAGCCTGTACGACCAGGTGGGGAGCGGGTTTCATCGGTACGTTCTCACGCCTCGGACTGGTGGCCCTTTGGTACCCCACTTCGAGAAAATGCTCTACGACAACGCGCTGCTCTGCCGGGTGTACGCACATCTGTGGCGGGCCACCGGCTCGGAGCAGGCCCGCCGGGTCGCCCTGGAGACCGCCGACTTCATGGTGCGCGAACTGCGCACCGCCGAGGGCGGTTTCGCCTCCGCGCTCGACGCGGACAGCGAGGACGGGACCGGGCGGCATGCCGAGGGCGCGTACTACGTGTGGACGCCCGAGCAGCTGCGGGAGGTGCTCGGCGAGGAGGACGCCGCCTTCGCCGCGGAGTACTTCGGGGTGACGCCGGAGGGCACCTTCGAGGAGGGCGCCTCGGTCCTCCAACTGCCGCGGGCGGACGCCGGGGCGGACGCGGACCGGGTCGCCCGGGTGCGGGCCGCGCTGCTGGCCGCCCGCGAGCTGCGCCAGCGCCCCGGCCGGGACGACAAGGTGGTCGCCTCCTGGAACGGCCTGGCGATCGCCGCGCTCGCCGAGACGGGGGCGTACTTCGGCCGGCCCGACCTCGTCGAGCGCGCCACCGAGGCGGCGGACCTGCTGGTACGGGTGCACATGGGCCACACCGCCCGGCTGGACCGTACGTCCAGGGACGGGCGGGCCGGCGGGCACGCCGGGGTGCTGGAGGACTACGGCGACGTGGCCGAGGGCTTCCTCGCCCTGGCCTCGGTCACCGGCGAGGGCGCCTGGCTGGAGTTCGCCGGCTTCCTGCTCGACATCGTGCTCGTGCACTTCACGGGCGAGGGCGGCCGGCTCTACGACACGGCGGACGACGCCGAGCAGCTCATCCGCCGCCCGCAGGACCCCACCGACAACGCGACCCCGGCAGGCTGGACGGCGGCGGCCGGGGCGCTGCTCTCGTACGCCGCGCACACCGGCTCCGAGGCCCACCGCACCGCCGCGGAGGGTGCTCTGGGTGTGGTGACGGCGCTCGGGCCGCGGGCTCCGCGCTTCACCGGCTGGGGCCTCGCCGTCGCGGAGGCACTGCTCGACGGGCCACGCGAGGTCGCGGTCGCCGGGCCGGTCGGCGGCGAGCTGCACCGTACGGCGCTGCTGGGCACGGCGCCGGGCGCGGTGGTGGCGGTGGGGGAGACGGGTGGGGCCGAGTTCCCGCTGCTGGCGGACCGGCCGATGGCGGGCGGGTCGCCCACGGCGTATGTGTGCAGGCACTTCGTGTGCGATGCGCCGACCACGGACGCAGCGGAGCTGGCACGCGCCCTCGGGGGCGGCGGGGCCTGACGCGGGTCACAGCGCCGGGCCGCTCTCCAGCGGGTCACAGCGCCGGGCCGCTCTCCAGCGGGTCACAGCGCCGGGCCGCTCTCCAGCGGGTCACAGCGCCGGGCCGCTCTCCAGCGGGTCACAG
>NZ_JBSFET010000007.1:0-53046 GCF_053594575.1 Streptomyces sp. NPDC001880 | reverse complement strand
GCGCCGGGCCGCCCTCCAGCGTGTCCAGCGCCCGGCCGACCAGCGCGACGAGGTCGCCCTTCTGGCCGTGCTCGCCCCAGTACAGCATCGCCTCGCGCAGCGCTCCCAGCACTGCCGCGACGAACACCCGGACCGCCAGGTCGTCGGGGGCGCGCCCGCTGCGGGCGGCGAGCACACCGGCCAGCTCCTTCGCCGTGCATGCCATGCTCTCCGCCATCCGGACCCGGATTGCGGGGACCTCCACCATCAGCCGGGTGCGTTGCCGCAGCTCCTGTTCCTCGGTGGCCAGGAAGGCGGCGAGGGTGCCGGTCAGCACCTGCCGGAGCGACTCCAGCGGCGGCTCACCGGCCGGGCGGGTGCGCAGGGCGGCGGCCAGGACCTGGTCGTACTCGTCGGTGAGGACGATGTCCTCCTTGGCCGGGAAGTACCGGAAGACGGTGCTGGGCGACACCTCGGCCGCCTCCGCTATCTGCTCGACCGTCGTCGCGTCGTACCCCTGCTCGGCGATCAGCCGGTAGGTGGCCCGGCGGATCGCGATCCGGGTCCTGAGCTTCTTCCGCTCGCGCAGTCCCAGCTGCGGGGGCGTTCCCGGAACGGAAACGGAAGGGTTACGGGAGGTGGCGGCCATGGTCGTCATTGTCGGGCATCGGCGGGCCGCCGGCACCGGTCGTGAAGGGTGCTCAGTGGTGGTTGTAGGCGACCAGGGAGATGCCGACGTAGTGCACCACGAAGGCCGCCAGGGTCAGCGAGTGGAACACCTCGTGGAAGCCGAACCACCGGGGCGAGGGGTTGGGGCGCTTGATGCCGTAGATGACACCACCGGCGCTGTAGAGCAGCCCGCCGACGACGACCAGCACCAGCACGGCGATCCCGCCGGTGCGCATGAAGTCCGGCAGGAAGAAGACCGCGGCCCAGCCCATGGCTATGTAGCACGGTGTGTAGAGCCAGCGCGGGGCGCCGACCCAGAACACCCGGAAGGCGATCCCCGCGGCGGCGGCCCCCCAGACCGCCCACAGCAGCGGCGTCCCGGTGGACTCGGGGAGCAGCAGCAGGGTCAGCGGGGTGTAGGTGCCCGCGATGATCAGGAAGATGTTGGCGTGGTCGAGCCGGCGGAGCACCGCCTCGCCGCGCGGACTCCAGTTGCCCCGGTGGTAGAGCGCGCTCACGCCGAACAGCAGGCAGGCGGTCAGGGTGTAGATCCCGCAGGCGATCCGGCCGAGGGCGCTGTCGGTGAAGGCGATCAGCACCACCCCCGCGACGATCACGGCGGGGAACATTCCGGCGTGCAGCCAGCCGCGCATCCGCGGCTTCGCCGGGACGGGGTCGGACTCGGCTGGTTCCAGCCCGGCGGACTCGGGCGCGGCGGTGGCAGCAGTCATTCCGGCATCGTACCTACGGGACCGTAGGTACGGCCGCCCCGGTGCGGGAGTGGGCTCCCGGCGCCCCGCGGTTCGCTGGTCCACTCCCTGCCGCGGGGAGGCCGCACCCGATACGAGTGGCAATGCTCACGTGTGCGCCCCCCTGGACATATGGGCGAAACGGTCGGATGATCAAATGAGTGCGGTCGGCACCGGATGAGCGCCAACGAGATTCGAAGGGGTCGAAGCGTCCGGGTCGCAGCCCCCACGGGGCAACTACCAAACAGATACCCCTCAACAAGGAGCGATCGTGGCGCGCGACATCGCGGCTCCCCTCACTGTCCCCACCGATCACCAGGAGCTCGTTTCCTGGGTGAACGAGATCGCAGCGATAACAGAGCCGGACCAGGTGGTCTGGTGCGACGGCTCCGAGGCCGAGTACGAGCGCCTGTGCGGAGAGCTCGTGGCCAAGGGCACGTTCACGAAGCTGGACGAGACCAAGCGCCCGAATTCGTACTACGCCGCGTCCGACCCGAGCGATGTCGCCCGCGTCGAGGACCGCACGTTCATCTGCTCCGAGAAGGAAGAGGACGCCGGCCCGACGAACCACTGGAAGGCCCCCGCCGAGATGCGGGAGATCTTTACTGGTGAGCAGGGCATCTTCCGCGGCTCGATGCGCGGTCGCACGATGTATGTCGTCCCGTTCTGCATGGGCCCCGTCGGCTCCCCGCTCTCCGCCATCGGCGTCGAGATCACCGACTCCGCCTACGTCGCCGTCTCGATGCGCACCATGACCCGCATGGGACAGGCCGTCCTGGACGAGCTCGGCACCGACGGCTTCTTCGTCAAGGCCGTCCACACGCTGGGCGCCCCCCTGGAGGAGGGCCAGGAGGACGTTCCGTGGCCGTGCAACTCCACCAAGTACATCTCGCACTTCCCCGAGGACCGCGAGATCTGGTCCTACGGCTCCGGCTACGGCGGCAACGCCCTGCTCGGCAAGAAGTGCTACGCGCTGCGCATCGCCTCCGTCATGGCGCGTGACGAGGGCTGGCTCGCCGAGCACATGCTGATCCTCAAGCTCACCCCGCCGCAGGGCGAGGCGAAGTACGTCGCCGCCGCGTTCCCGAGCGCCTGCGGCAAGACCAACCTCGCCATGCTGGAGCCGACGATCCCCGGCTGGACCGTGGAGACCATCGGCGACGACATCGCCTGGATGCGCTTCGGCGAGGACGGCCGGCTGTACGCGATCAACCCGGAGGCGGGCTTCTTCGGTGTCGCGCCCGGCACCGGCGAGCACACCAACGCCAACGCCATGAAGACCATGTGGGGCAACTCCGTCTTCACCAACGTCGCGCTCACCGACGACGGCGACGTGTGGTGGGAGGGCATGACGGAGACCGCTCCGGCCCACCTCACCGACTGGAAGGGCAACGACTGGACGCCCGCGTCCGACACCCCGGCCGCCCACCCCAACGCCCGCTTCACCGTCCCGGCCGGCCAGTGCCCGATCATCGCGCCCGAGTGGGAGGACCCGAAGGGCGTGCCGATCTCGGCCATCCTCTTCGGCGGCCGCCGCGCCTCGGCCGTCCCGCTGGTCACCGAGTCCTTCACCTGGCAGCACGGCGTCTTCCTCGGGGCCAACGTCGCCTCCGAGAAGACCGCCGCCGCCGAGGGCAAGGTCGGCGAGCTGCGCCGCGACCCGTTCGCCATGCTGCCGTTCTGCGGCTACAACATGGGCGACTACATGAACCACTGGGTCAAGGTCGGCGCCGACAAGGACCAGGCCAAGCTCCCGAAGATCTACTACGTGAACTGGTTCCGCAAGAACGACGCGGGCAAGTTCGTGTGGCCCGGCTTCGGTGAGAACAGCCGCGTCCTGAAGTGGATCGTCGAGCGCCTCGACGGCAAGGCCGAGGGCGTCGAGTCCCCGATCGGCATCCTGCCGGCCAAGGGCTCCCTCGACACGGACGGCCTGGACATCTCCGAGTCCGACCTGGACTTCCTGCTCAACGTCGACAAGGAGGTCTGGCGCGAGGAGGCGGCGCTGGTCCCCGAGCACCTCAACACCTTCGGCGACCACACGCCGAAGGAGCTGTGGGACGAGTACCGCGCGCTGGTCGAGCGCCTGGGCTGACGCACCCCGGGCGCACCCCGCGCGGGTGCGCCCCGCACGCCCCGCGGCCGGGCTCTCGGACATCCGCCCTGACCTGTGGGGTCAACAGCCCGCCGCGGTACGGCCCCCGGAATCCCCTCACGGTTCCGGGGGCCGCCCTTTTTTGTACCGTGCTCCGCCCCGCGTTCCGTCCCGTTCCTGCCGTTTCATGAAGAACAGCCCGGCATTGCCCTGCACTTGCGCACGGCACCTTCACAAGATTCGATGTTCCTTCACATGTCTCCGGCTCGGTCGGCCGGGGACCAACCGAGCTTGTGGGGGACTCAGTTGAGAAGGAATCAGCACCGCATACGTATCGCGGCGACGCTCGCCGCGATGACGCTCGGCACCGCCGGGCTCACCGCCCTCGCTCCGTCCGCCGCCCTCGCGGCCGACGGCCCGGTTCCCGGTGACACCGTGGCCAAGCTGCCGATCTCCTCGTACTCGGCCATGGTCGTCGACTCGGTGCACGAGCGGGTCTACGTCACGGACGACCGCCGGGAACGGGTCGCGAACCAGGTCCATGTCTACAACTTCCAGGGCCAGAAGGTCGGTTCGCTGCCCACCAGCACCGCGCCGTCCGGGATGGCCCTGAGCACCGACAGCGGCACGCTCTACGTCTCGCAGTCCTCGGGCATCCTCGCGTTCGACACCGTGACGCAGGAGCGCACCGGCTTCACCGTCGCCGCGACCGACGTGGGCTGCCCGCGCGACATTGCCTTCGCGGGCGGCAGGGAGTGGCACACCGAGACGCCGTACTACTACGGCTGCGACGCCGCCGTGACCTGGCTGTACGGCGCGAACGGGAACCAGTCCACCAACACCGGTTGGAACGGCGCCGGGCGGCTGCGGCTGACCAGCGGCCCCGAGAACCCCGACCGCATCGTGATGGCACAGACCCGCAGCCCCGGCGAGACCAACCCGTTCCTCACCACGTTCGACGCGAGCGGCGACACGCTCGTACGCGGCCCGGAGCGCCGCTTCGCGGACGCCGAGGGCCAAGGCGCCCTCGACTTGAGGGACGTGGCGCAGTCCCCCGACGGCCGGCGGATCGCCGTCGCCGACGCCGCGTACGGCACCCGGCTCCTGGAGGCCGCCGACCTGTCCGACGCACCGGTCGCGTACCAGCCGCTGCCCGAGGGTGCGAAGGCGTCCGCCGTCGCCTTCAGCGGCGACGGCACCTACATGGCGCGGGGCGCCGCCGCGACCGGGAGCACGGCCGATCTGCTCGTGCAGCCGACCGACCCGGCGTCCGGCACGGCGCCGCTGGAGTTCGCCTTCGAGGGCGCGCTCGACGGGGACCGGATCGCGCCGCGCGGGCTCGGCTGGTCGAAGGACGGCTCACGGCTGTTCGCCGTCACCACCAACACCTCCGGCCACGAGTTCTGGCTGCATGTCATCCAGCCCCCGGCCGCCCAGTACGACTCCCGCTTCACCGGCGGGCTCTCCACCACCCCGGGCCGGCCCGTCGTCGGCGAACCGGTCGGGATCAGGGGCCGGCTGGAGCTGGACGGGCCCGCGCCCACCGAACCGGTCAGGGTGACGGCGGTACGGCACGACGCGAACGGCGACCGCGAACTCGCCCCCGTCGAGGTCGACGCCGACGGGTCGTTCACCGTCCTCGACGTCCCGTCGCTGGTCGGCGACGCCACCTACACCGTCTCGTTCACCGGTGACATCACCCATCGCCCGGCCGAGGACACCTCGCTCACCGTCGCGGTCGACAAGGCCCCGACCACCATCGCCCTCACCGCCCCGGCGGAGGCGACGAAGAGCGCCGGGCTGACGATCACCGGCACCCTCACCGGTCAGGGCCGGGCGCTGCCCACCGGGATCACCGTGTCCGTGGTGCGCACCGACCGGAAGGGCACCGGCACCCTGACCTCGGCCGCCGTCGCCGCCGACGGCACGTTCACCATCGACGACCTGCCCCGGACCACCGGCCAGGTGACGTATCAGGTCGGCTACGCCGGTGACGCCCTGCACAGCGGATCGACGGCGTCGGCGACGGTACGGGTGCGCAGCTGACGGGAGCCGTTCGCGAGCCCCTGGAGCCGAGGACCGGGGCCGGACCGGGGCCGGAGCGGGCACCACCCGTTCCGGCCCCGGTCCTCCGGATGGCGCGTACGGGGGCTGCCTGCGCCGCGCCTCTCGAACCGCTGCCAGGTGTGGTCCGTGCGGGGACGGGGACGGCCGCCCGTACGCCACGGGAATGAGTGACACCCGGCCCACGGGCCTCGGCGGCTCGCGGACCGGGGCCGTCAGTGGGCGCCGACCAGCGGGGCGGCAGGGGCGGCGGCGAGCGCCGCGGTGTGGGCGTCCATGCGCTCTGCCGCGAGAATAGCGGCCGCCGTGTCGGCACGGGACGCGGCCACCACCAGAGCGCGGCCCGCGAGGGCGTGGGCGCGGCGGTGCAGTGCCGGAGCGGGCGCGTCGGTCCGGCCGGTGTGCCGGGCGGGCGGTGCGCCGCGCAGCCTGGCGACCTGCTCGGCGATGAGGTCGCCCGCCTCGCCGAGGCCAAGCTCGTCGCTGACCGTGAGGAGCGCGGCCAGGTGTCCGGCGAGCTGGATGTCCAGCTCTTCCTCGCGGGAGCGGTGCGGGAAGTCGTCGGCGTGGTCGGCCGGTGTGTGGACCGATTTGGTGCGGATCGGTTCGTACATGGATGGCCTCCTGGTGTTGCAGTGGAACCATCCTACATTGGATTCAGTCTAAAGTTATCTGCAATCGATTCTGGTGTCCGCGGAATCGTCGGCGGACGGGACTCAGGGCTGGCCGTACCCGTCCAGGAAATGCCCGATCCGGTCCACCGCGTCCGTCAGATCCTCGGTGGACGGCAGCGTCACGACCCGGAAGTGATCGGGCTCCGGCCAGTTGAACCCCGTACCGTGCACGACCATGATCTTCTCGGCCCGCAGCAGATCGAGCACCATCTGCCGGTCGTCCTTGATCTTGTAGACCTTGGGGTCGAGGCGCGGGAAGAGATACAGCGCCCCCTTCGGCTTCACACAGGTCACGCCCGGGATCTGCGTCAGCAGATCGTACGCCGCGTCGCGCTGCTCCAGGATCCGTCCGCCCGGCAGCACCAGGTCGTCGATCGACTGCCGCCCGCCCAGTGCGGTGGCCACGGCGTACTGCGAGGGCATATTGGCGCACAGCCGCATATTGGCGAGGATCGTCAGCCCCTCGATGTACGAGGAGGCGTGCGCCTTCGGACCGCAGACCGCCAGCCACCCCGACCGGTATCCGGCCACCCGGTAGTTCTTGGAGAGCCCGTTGAAGGTGAGCACCATCAGGTCGGGCGCGATCGTCGCGGTCGGGGTGTGGGTCGCCCCGTCGTACAGGATCCGGTCGTAGATCTCGTCGGAGCAGACCACCAGATTGTGGCGCCGGGCGATATCCGTCAGCCCGCGCAGCATCTCGTCGTCGTACACCGCACCCGTCGGGTTGTTCGGGTTGATGATCACGAGTGCCTTGGTGCGGTCGGTGATCCTCCGCTCGATGTCGGCGAGGTCCGGCATCCAGTCGGACTGCTCGTCGCACCGGTAGTGCACGGCCGTGCCGCCGGCCAGCGACACCGAAGCGGTCCACAGCGGATAGTCCGGAGCCGGTACGAGGACCTCGTCGCCGTCGTCGAGCAGCGCCTGCATCGACATCTGGATCAGCTCGGAGACGCCGTTGCCCAGGTAGATGTCCTCGACATCGAGGTCGATCCCCTTGGTCTGGTAGTGCTGCATCACCGCCCGCCGCGCGGACAGCAGCCCCTTCGCGTCGCCGTAGCCGTGCGCCCCGGAGAGGTTGCGCAGTATGTCCTCGAGAATCTCGGGCGGGCACTCGAACCCGAACGCGGCAGGGTTGCCGGTGTTCAGCTTGAGGATGCGGTGACCGGCCGCTTCCAGCCGCATCGCCTCCTCAAGCACGGGGCCCCGGATTTCGTAACAGACGTTGGCGAGCTTCGTGGACTGGATGACCTGCATGTCCGGGAGCTTACGACCGCCTCCCGCGCACTGCCCGTCCCTTCCCCTCCGATTGCCCCACTTGGGTACCCTCCCCGTCTTCCATAGCCATGCCCCCACCGTCCGGCACCGTGGGAACGCCGGGCGGGGGCGGCGGCGGGGCTTCGAATGCGGTGGAACAGGGGCGTGACGGACACGGACGGGTGAGATGCGCCACGACGCGGGAGGTGTTCGGGGCGTGAGGGCGTGACGTACGGGCTCGTTGTCGGGTTGACCGTCGTATGAGCAATCCGTACGACTTCGAGATCGAGCCGGAGGTGCGCGCGTGGCTGGAGAGCCTGAGCGACCAGGACTTCAAGAGGGTCGATGAAGTGGCGGGCATACTTGCCGTCCTCGGGCCGGAGCTGGGAGGTCCCTGGGCCGACCACCTCGAAGGGCCGGTCTGGGAGCTCCGGCTCCGGCTCCGCGATGTCGCGCCTCGTGTGACCTACTGGATCACCCCGGCGCGCACCATCGTGCTACTGACCGTGTTCCGTAAGACGAGGCAGCACGAGCAGGGACAGATCGACCGCGCCGTGCGCGCCCAGAAAGTCTGCGAAAGCGCGCATCATGAACCGGTGACTGCGACGTATGAGAGGAAGGCGTGATGGCCGGACAGCACAGCCGCTGGATTCCCTCGGGTGTCCGGACGGACGATCCGGAGCGGATTGCCATTCGAGAGGCTCTGGCCTTCGGAAAAGCTCTCTACGACCGCCGAACCGCGCTTGGGCTCAGCGTGGCCGATCTGGCCGGACGTACCGGCATGGAGGAGGACGAGATCGAGTGCATCGAAGAGGGCGGTACAGCGCCGACGATCGAACTCCTCAGGAGCCTCGCGGCCGCCCTGGACGCCGATGTGCGCCTCACGCCCGGCCATGACCTCGGCTCCCTCTGGTTCGAAGCGCACGCGGCCTGATCGAGGGATAGCGGGCACGGAAGGCGAGACGCAGGCGCTCGTGGTCGGAAGTCATGCTCCGGCGGTACGCAGCGGGGGCGGGCGGCCGCCTCCGGCCCGCGGCGGAGGCGGCCTGGTCCTCGGGACCCCGGTCGCCGGTCCGTACACCTCGGATGTGCGTCCCCGGCAGAACTCGCATGACGTGCCGCGCGCCCCGTCGTAGGGTCCCGGCCATGGACTGGCAGGCATGGCACGACGCATACGACGTCCCCGATTCGTGGCTGGCGCGGCGCCTGCGGGCCGTCCAGGACCGGATCCGGGACGCCCTGGACACCGCACCTCCCGGCCCGCTGCGCGCGATCAGCGTGTGCGCCGGCCAGGGCCGCGACCTCATCGACGTACTGGCGGACCACCCCCGACGCGACGACGTCCGGGCCCGGTTGGTGGAGCTGGACCCCGGAAACACCGCACCGGCCCGGGAGTCGGCCCGCAGGGCCGGGCTGACGCAGGTGGAAGTGGTGACGGGCGACGCCTCGCTCACCGATCACTACGGCGATCTCGCACCGGCCGATCTCCTGCTGGTCTGCGGGGTGTTCGGCAACGTCGTCGACGTCGACATCGAGCGCACCATCGACACCTGCACCCGGCTGTGCGCTCCCGGCGGCACCGTCGTGTGGACCCGCAACCGCGCCGTACCCGACCGGGTGCCGCTGGTCTGCGACTGGTTCGAGGAACGCGACTTCGAGCGCCTGTGGCTGTCGGAACCGGACGCGGGGTACGGCGTCGGCGCGCACCGCTTCACCGGTGAGCCGCGCGAACTCGTCCCGGGACAAAGGATGTTCGACTTCGTCGGCTACGACGTCCTGAAGGCGGCAAGGGCCGGATCCCGGGCCGTGAGGCCCTGATGCACGACACCACCGCACCACCGCACGCCGATTCGTCTCCTCAGGGCAGGGCCCTCGGTCATGTCGCGTCCCTCTCGTCGGGGCGACCGGTCGACGCCTCGCTGCGGCTCACGCTGAACTTCCATCCCGACCGCGAGGCGGCGGGCCGACCGGTTCTGGCCGCTCTGGCGCAGGACGGTGTCTATCACTCGCAGTTCGTGACCGGCACCAGCAACGGCGGTCTCACGGCGTACCCGGGCGGGGACAGATGGCGTTGGGAGAGTCGGATCTTCGACGGATCCTACGACAGGGTGCCCGGCGAACAGCGACCGGTCTACGGGGCGTTGAACTTCCGTGACTCCGCCGTCGGGGCCGCCCCCAGGTTCGGCTCCGCGTTTTTCCGGCTGACTGCGGACACCCTCCCGCGTGCCACCTTCTGTTACCCGGACAGCGCGGCCGAGCCGGTGGACTTCGGTGTCGCGTCCGGGATGCATCTCATCGAGCTGGCCGAAGCGGACGACCGGGACGCGCTCGACGACTACATCGAGGCGCAGATCCACGGCCCGGTCGTTCTCGACCGCCATGTGGAGGCCCTGGTGCTCGACCCCTGCTACCGGTCCACCCCGGTCGAGGAGGCGGCCCGCCGGCTTCCCTGCCGCACGGAGTGGCACGCGGGGTTCCGGCTGACCGTGGAGCAGTTGCGGCGCCACCCCGGCTACCGGGGAGCGGAGTTCGTCGAACTCGGTGCCGAGATCGCCGAGGACGGCCTGATCGATCCGCGGATCATCGGCGACGCCGCCCGCTCCGGTCGCCACGAGCTCCAGTCGCTGAAGAAGGTGTGGCACTGCCTGGCCCGCTTCGGCGCACCGCCGCACCCGACCCGACCGCACCGGGCACAGGATGTCGGGCCCGCGGGGGTGCGCGGTTCCTAGCGTGGGTTACCACGCTGTGGTGACCGGTGCCGATGCGCCGGACGACCTGGACGTGCTGGTGGTCGCGGCCGGTACCTGGGCGGTCTTCGAGAACTCCGGGCCCTTCCCGGAGGCGCTCCAGTACCTGTGGCGGGACGTGTTCACCCAGTGGTTCCCGTCCAATCCGTACCGGAGCAGGCCCGGTCCCGAGATCCTGCGCGTCGGGCCGTCGCCGGTCGCGGGGGATGCCGCTGCTCAGCTGTGGATCCCGGTGGAGCCGGACGCCGCCTGACGGACCCTCGGGCCCGGGACGGCTTGAATCCGCCCCTTGTGGGGCCCTCTTCAGTGCGCCAACATGCGCATGTCAAATCCGAAGGAAACTTCGGTGGGCGGGGGCCATCAGGACCCTGCTCAGGTCACTGGAGGGGACCCCCACATGAAGAAGCCTCTCGTCGGTGCGCTGTTCGCCGTCCTGCTCCTCGGGGCAGGAGTCGCGCCCGCAACCGCGGCGACCGGCCACGAAGCGGCGTCGCCCACCGCGGTCAAGGAGAAGGTCAGGCTGCCCAAGGCGGTCAACTTCGCCGGGACCGTGGCGCTCAGCAACTGTTCCGGCTCCGTCGTCCGCACCCCGGACTCCCAGCCCGGCGATCCCGCGCTGGTGCTCTCCAACGGGCACTGCATGGAGACGGGATTTCCGGGCCCCGGTGAGGTCGTGTTCAACCGGCCGTCCACCCGCGGCTTCACCCTGCTGAACGCCTCGGGCAGCGGTGTCGGCACCCTGCGGGCCAGCAAGATCGCGTACGGCACCATGACCGACACCGACGTATCGGTGTACCAACTCACCAGCACCTACGCCCAGATCGAGAGCAGATACGGGATCAAGGCGCTGGAGCTCAACACCGCGCACCCGGTCCAGGGCACTGCGATCACCGTCGTGTCCGGCTACTGGAAGCGCACGTACGCCTGCAACGTCGACGGCTTCGTCTACCGCCTCAAGGAAGGGGAGTGGACCTGGAAGGACTCGGTCCGCTACACCTCCGCCTGTCAGACCATCGGCGGTACGTCCGGCTCCCCGGTGATCGACAACGCGACCGGCAAGGTCGTCGCCGTCAACAACACCGGCAACGAGGACGGTCAGCAGTGCACGGACAACAACCCGTGCGAGGTCGACGAGAACGGCAATGTGACGGTGCGCGAGGGAATCAACTACGCCCAGCAGACGTACGGCATCGTGCCGTGCATCGGCCCCGGCAACAAGTTCGACCTCAACCGTGCGGGGTGTGCCCTGCCCAAGCCGTGACCGTGTGACTCCCGTCGCCGCCGCGATGCCCGCCACCGGGTGTCGCGGCGGCGATTCGCGTTTCGCGGTTCACCGTTCGTGGTTTACGGTTCGCCGTTCGCCGTTCGCCGTTCGCCGTTCGCCGTTCGCCGTTCGCCGTTCGCGGGGCCGTCGTGTGCCGTTTACTGTTCGCCGTTCACCGTTTCGGGGTCGTCGTGCGCCTGATCGCCGCCTCGATCCCGTCGAGCAGCACGCCGAGTCCGACGTCGAACGTCTCCCTCGCCTCCCGCTCCAGATACGGCACCGCCTCCTCGCCGGGCGCGGGGGCCGGGGCCGGTGGCTGCGGAGCGGAAGCGGTCTCCATCGCCATCAGGTTCGGACAGCGCTCCGCGAAGTCCGGGGCCACCTCGCTCAGCAGCGCCGAGCGGGCGGTCCACCACTCCTCGTCCGACTCGCCCGTCGCCGCGGCGGCCTGCCGGGCCTCGGTGACCGTACCGGCGCAGCCGCGGACGAAGTGGGACAGCGTGCCGACCAGTCGCCGCAGCAGCCGCGCTTCGAGCCCGGTCGCGTTCAGCAGGCGCACGAGGGTGTCCAGTCCCGCGTACTCGTGCGGGCCGAGGACCGGGCGAGCCTGCGAGACCTGGAGCACCCAGGGGTGGCGGAGGTGGAACTCCAGCGTGTCGCGCGCCCAATCGGTCAGCCCCGCCCGCCAGTTGCCGGTGTCGGCGTACTCCGTGGGCAGCTCGGCGTGGACCGTGTCATACATCAGGTCCAGCAGTTCGCTCTTGCCGGGGACGTAGGTGTAGAGCGCCATCGCGGTGCGGCCGAGCCGCTCGCCCACCGCGCGCATCGACAGCGCGGCTATGCCGTCCTCGTCCGCGACGGTGATCGCGGCGGTCACGATCGCGTCGACGCTCAGCCCCGGCCTGGGGCCGGGACCGGGGCGCCGGTCCCGCTGCTCCGGCCGGTCGGAGCGCCAGAGCAGGGACATCGAACGGCGGGCGTCGCCCTGTCCGGCAAAGACCACCACTTGCGACTCCTTACGCCGTAAACTAACTTCGTCCAGGTAATTCCTTACGGCATAAACTATCAGTCGGAAAGGGTGGGGGTCGCTATGGGTCAGGCATTGGCCGTTTCGTATGTGCGGGTCGTCGGAGTGGAGCGGATCACTCCGCGGACGGCGCGCGTCACCTTCGCCGGTGACGCGCTGGCGGGGCTCATGGAGGACCGGCCCGACCAGCAGATGAAGCTCTGCTTTCCGAGGCAGGGGCAGGGGACGCCCCGGCTGCCGGAGCCGGACGCCGACGACACCTACGGCATGCGGTGGTACGAGGCGTATCTCGCGATCCCCGAGCCCGAGCGGCCGCTGATGCGGAGCTTCACCGTTCGCGGGTACGACCACCGACGGGATGTCATGGCGGTCGACTTCGTGCTTCATGGCGACGACGGGCCCGCCACCCGCTGGGGGCGGAACGCGCGACCCGGCGATGTGCTCGGCATGGTCGGCCCGTCGTCGCTGTACGCCCGGCCGCTGCCCGCCGCCGACTGGCTGCTGCTGGTCGGCGACGAGACGGCGCTCCCCGCGATCGCGACCCTGCTGGAGTCCCTGCCGGCCGGGGCGCGGGCGCTCGTTTGGGCCGAGGTCGCCGACGCGGCGGAGGAGCAGTCGCTCGGCTCGCCCGCTGACGTGAGCATCCACTGGGTGCACCGCGACCGGGGCGGGTCGTTGGTGGACGCGGTGCGGGCGGCCCGGCTGCCCGCCGGGTCCGGGGCCGCCTGGCTGGCCGGGGAGGCGGGGGCGGTACGGGCCCTGCGCCGCCATCTGGTCGAGGAGCGTGGGCTGCCCAGGGCGGCCGTGCAGTTCAGCGGGTACTGGCGGCGCAGCCTCACCCAGGACGACGCCCCGACCGAGGAGGACCTGGCCTGGGCGAAGGAGCAGGCAGGGGAGTAGACGGGGGAGGGGCCTCATAGGCCGCCCCGGGCGCGCCCCGTTCCCCGGACGGACCGGCCCGCCAGTGTCTGGGTGCGGCGGCCGTCCTCCATGACGAACCGGCCGTCGATCAGTACGTGCGGGATGCCGGCCGGCAGGGTGCGCGGCTCCTCGAACGTGGAGCCCGCCGTAACCGTCGCCGGATCGAAGAGGACCAGGTCGGCGCGGTAGCCCTCGCGGACGTACCCCCGGTCGGCCAGACGCAGCCGCCGGGCCGGGCGCGAGGTGAGGTGGGCGACGCACTCCTCCAGCGACAGGGCTCCCAACTTCCATACGTACCGGCCCAGATACTCCGGGGGCTCGGCCCGGAGGCGTTCGCGGGGCGGATCTCGGCGATCCGGACGTCCCGGATGCCCACGTCGGCGAGGCGGCCGGGGGTGCCGGTGCCGTCGACGACGTGGGCGT
This sequence comes from Streptomyces sp. NPDC001880, assembly GCF_053594575.1. NCBI lineage: Bacteria > Bacillati > Actinomycetota > Actinomycetes > Kitasatosporales > Streptomycetaceae > Streptomyces > Streptomyces sp. NPDC001880. The sequence goes on along the minus strand of NZ_JBSFET010000007.1, from coordinate 39,180 downwards.
TACGGATGGCCAGGTCCATGAGGGCTCCCGGTACAGGCCCCTCCGGCGGGCGAGGAGCGATTCGGTCCCCTCCTGCGGTCGGGGGAGGCCCCGCAGGGCGGTTCCCCCGCAAGGCAGTTCCCCCGCAAGGCAGTTCCCCCGTGGGGCAGTTCCCCCGTGGGGCAGTTCCTCCGCAGGGCTGCTCCCCCACAAGGTTCCGCAGGCGTCAGAAGAAGGTGCGGATGTAGTCCGTGACCGTGCCGTCCGCCGCGACCAGCGGAATCAGCTGCCACTTGTCGAAGCTGGTGCACGGATGCGACAGGCCCATCCCCACCCAGTCGCCGACCTCCAGCTCCGCACCCGGCTCCGTACGCACCCAGGTGTGCTGGTCCGACAGACCGGTCACCGAGACACCCGCCGCGGGCCGGACCGTGCCGTCCCGGCCGGACCGTACGACCTGCGCCTCGGGGAGGTCGAGGTCGTACGCCGCGTCCCGCTTGCCCGCGTTGAGGAAGGCCTGCTCGGCCGTCGGGCGCGACACGACCTGCGCCCACAACCGGAAGGCGGGCTGCAGCTCCCCCTCCTCCGGCACCCGGTTGAACGGGGTCAGATGACGGTAGTGGCCGTCGTCGTGCGAGACATAGGCGCCCGAGCGCAGCAGCTTCAGCACCGGCGCGGACAGCTCCGGGATCTGCGCGAACACGTCCGCCACCGCGTCGAACCACGCGCTGCCGCCCGCACTGATCACGATCTCCTCGCCTGCCGCGAAGCGCCCCGCGCGGTCGAAGCCGACGGCGAGCGCGACGAGCCGGCGCAGCCAGTCCTGTACCCGCTCGCCCGACGCCTTGGGCACCTCGCCCTCGTAACCGGCCACGCCCACCAGGCGCAGGGTCCCGGCCTCCGCCACCGCGTCGGCCACCGCCGCGCATTCGGCCTCGGTGCGGACGCCGGTGCGCGCACCCTCGCCCGCGCCCAGTTCCACCACGACGTCGACGGGGCGGGAGGCGCCCGCCGCGCGCAGGGCCTCGTCCATCAGCTCCACACCGCGCACCGAGTCGACGTAGCAGACGAAGCGGAACTCCGGGTCGGAGTCCAGCTCGGCGGCGAGCCAGCGCAGGGCCGCGGCGTCGACGAGCTCGTTGGCGAGGAAGATCCGCCGGATCCCGTACGCCCGGTAGACCCGTGCCTGGTGCGGCACGGCCGCGGTGATGCCCCAGGCACCGTGCTCCAGCTGGCGGGCGAAGAGCTGCGGGGACATGGAGGTCTTGCCGTGCGGGGCGAACGCGAGCCCGTGGCGCTGCGCGTACGTCTCCAGGAGGGCGAGGTTGTGCTCGACCGACTCGGCGGACAGGGCGAGCACCGGGGTGGTGAAGCCGCCCGTGAAGAGGTTGCGCCGCTCGGCGGCGAGGGCACCGACGGTCAGGCCCTCCGCGTCGGGCGGGAGTGCCTTGAAGCGGTGGTCGACCGGCTCGTCGGCGAGTTCGGACACAGGACGGTCGGCGGCCAAGGAAGCCTCCTCGATCGAAGTCGTCGTTGCGCCATGCGCAACATCCGTTGCGTATATCGCTCGACGCTGTCTAACATCCGAGCCGACGCCGGGTCAATGGCGTGTACCCCGCCGAGCCCCGAACCGCACCACCGAACCCGCGAGGAGCCCCGAGTGTCCGGAACCCCGGCCAGGACCGCCGACGTCACCACGGCAGCCGAAGTCGTGTGCCTCGGCGAGTCCATGGTGACGTTCCTGCCGTCGCAGCCCGGACGCCTCGCCGACGTACCCTCCTTCGGCCGCGGCATCGGCGGTGCCGAGTCCAATGTCGCCTGCGCGCTGGCCGCCGCCGGACACCGGACGGCCTGGGTCAGCCGGGTCGGCGCCGACGGATTCGGCGACCACCTCGTCCAGGCGATCACCGGATACGGCGTCGACACCTCCCGAGTGCGGCGCGACCCCTCGCGGCCCACCGGGATCTACTTCCGCACCGCCACCGACCGGGCCACCGACACGCACGAGGTCGCCTACTACCGGGCCGGCTCCGCCGCCTCCGCCATGTCACCGCGGAACATCCCGTACGAGACGCTCCCCGAGGCCCGGATCCTGCACCTGTCCGGCATCACCGCTGCGCTCTCCGCCGGCTGCCTGGACCTGCTCCACGACCTGACCGCGCCCCGGCCCGGCCGCCCGCTGATCTCCTTCGACGTCAACCACCGGCCCGGCCTGTGGCGATACGCCGACGCGTCCCCAGAGGTGCTCCTCGAACTGGCCCGCCGCAGCGACCTGGTCTTCGTCGGCGAGGACGAGGCGGAGGAGGCATGGGGGGTGACGGGCACGGAGGCGATCCGCGCGGCGCTGCCGGAACCGTCCGTCCTGGTCGTGAAGCGGGGCGCGGAGGGCGCGACGGTCTTCTCGGCGGCCGGCGACGTCACCACCGTCCCCGCCCTGCGCGTGGACGTCGTCGCACCCGTCGGCGCCGGCGACGCCTTCGCCGCCGGTTTCCTCTCCGCCACCCTCCGCGACCTCCCCGTGCGCGACCGCGTCCGGCACGGCCACCTCATGGCCGCCGCCGTCCTCACCGTCCCGGGCGACCTCACCGCCCCGCCCGCCCGCGCGCACGCCGACGCCCTTGCCGCACTGGACGACGAGGCCTGGGGGAGACTTCGTCTCGGCCCCGGGTGGACGGGGGACGACCAGGAGGTACGTACGACATGAGTCAGACCGTCGACCGGGCGCTGAGCATCCTGCCGCTGCTCGCCCAGGGGCCCGCCGACCTCGGCCAGGTCGCCGAGCGGCTCGGCGTCCACAAGTCCACGGCGCTGCGCCTGCTCCGTACGCTCCACGAACACGGACTCGTCTACCGCCAGCAGGATCAGCGCTACCGCCTCGGCGCCCGCCTCTTCGCCCTCGCGCAGGAGGCCGTGGAGAACCTCGACGTACGGGAGATCGCCCACCCCCACCTCGTCGAACTCAACGAGAGCTGCGGTCACACCGTGCATCTCGCGGTGTACGAGGAGCAGGAGGTCCTCTACATCGACAAGGTCGAGAGCCGCTACCCGGTCAGGATGTACTCGCGGATCGGCAAGCCCGTCGCGATCACCGTCGCCGCCGTCGCGAAGCTGCTCCTCGCCGACCTCTCCGAACCGGAGCGGCGCGCCGTCGCCGAGAAGCTCGACTACCCCATGTACACGTCCCGTTCGACCCCGAACGCCGGTGCCTTCCTCAAGGAGCTCACCGTCGTCCGTGAACAGGGCTGGGCCACCGACCTCGGCGGCCACGAGGAGTCCATCAACTGCATCGGCGCCCCGATCCGAGGGGCGGACGGACGGGTCGTCGCCGCGATGTCGGTCTCCGCGCCCAATGTCGTCGTCACGGCCGAGGAACTCCTCAGCCTGCTCCCGCTGGTGCGCCGCACCGCCGACTCCATCAGCCGGGAGTATTCCGGCACCACCCGACCCAAGAAGGCCTGAACAGCCATGACCGAGAAGACCGCCCTCACCCCGAGCACCCACACCACGCCCCCCGCGAAGTTCTCGCAGGTGTACGGGGGACGTTGTGCCGCGCCCGGTCAGGCCGCCGAGGCGCAGATGATGCTCCGGCCGTTGTTCACCTGCCAGTACCAGAACCGCTCCCCGCGCCCGGCCGGGCAGGTCCAGTTGGTGCCGGCCGAGGGCGCCCGGTAGTACCCGGTGATCCGGAGGATCGACTGGCCGGCCCGGGGAACGGTCGACGAGTTGCAGGAGAGCACCACCGTCAGATCGGCGTTGACAGCCCCCTGGACCTGTGCGGGGAAGCACTGGCCCACCTGGTACACCCGGTCCAGGCAGAGCGTGCGCTCGATCCCGTCCTCACCGGTCTTGTGCCACCAGGTGAAGCCCTGCCCCGTGTCGCAGGAACTGGACTCCCCGGACCGGGAGGTGACCCGGTTGACATGCATATAGGCGTTTCGGGCACGGCAGTTGACCCGGACCGGGGTCGCGGCACTCATCTTGCCGTGCCCGTCGCTGTACACATCGAGGCAGTCACCGGCGCGCACGGCGCGGAACGCTCGGTCGGTGGCGTCGGGCGTGGGCGTGGGTGTCGGGGTCGACGACGGCTCGTCGGCGGTGTCGTCCGACTCGTCCGAGGTGCCTCCGGCGTCGTTGCTGCTCTCGTTGTCGTCGGTGCCGGTGTTCTCGTCGTCGGAGCGGGTGTCGAGACCGCTGCCGGACGTGACGGTGCCGGAGGTGGTGGTGCCGGAGGTGGTGGTGCCGGCGGAGGAACCGCCGCTGCCGCTCGCCTTCCCCGCGGTGTCCCAGGGCTGCCAGATCACCAGGGCGGCGACGACGGCGAGGGCGATCAGCCAGCCCCAGTTCGAGGAACTGCCCGAGGAGGCGCCCGTCGGGCGCGTCGTGCCCCCGGCGGGCGAGGCGTTGGAGGACGCGGCCGCCCGCGCACGCGCGGAGCGGATCGCCTGCTCGGCGCGGGCGGCCTCCTCCGCGCGCCGCCTTTCGGCCCGCTCCCTTTCGGCCCGCTCCCTCTCGGCCCGCTCCCGCCTGGCCCGCTCCCGCGCGGCCGCTTCCTGCCGCGCCTGGTTCTGCGCGGAACGCTGCCGCTCGGCGCGGGCGGCCTCCTGGCGGGCGGCCTCCGCGCGTTCCCGCTCGACGCGCTGTGCCTCCTGCCGGGCTGCCCGCGCCCTTTCGCGCTCGGCGCGTTCCCGCTCGGCGTGCTCGACCCGTTCGCGTTCCTCGCGTTCCCGTTCGGCCTGCTCCGCCCGCTGCCGCTCGGCAAGCTCCGCGAGCGCCGCCAACTCCTGCCGGGTACGTTCGCGAAGGGCGCGGGCGCGGGCGGCGCGGGCCCTGCGCTCCTCCGTGTAGACCATCGTCGGGCGGGGCGGCGGCACCACGTTCGTGCGTTCGTCGACGGTCGGGGCCGCCGGGTTCGAGGGGCGGGCGTTCGCGAGTTCCAGGCCCTGGGTCGCGTACGCGCCGATCAGTTCCGTCCAGCGGGGAGGCAGCCAGCGGGTACCGCTGTGCGACGCGGGCATCCCGGTCTGGTCCCGGCGGAAGCGGGCGAGCAGCTCGGCGGGCTCGGGGCGTCCCGCCGGATCGGTGGCGAGGCAGGGGCGGATGGTCGGGACGAGTTCTTTGGGCAGTCCGTCGAGGTCGAGTTCGCCGCGCTGGACGCGGGCCAGCAGTCGTAGGGTGTCGCCGTCCGTTGCGTACGGGGGGCGTCCGGTGGCGAGGAGGAAGAGTGTCGCGCCCAGTGAGTAGACGTCGGAGGCGGCGGTCGATGCCTCGCCGCGTGCCTGCTCGGGGGAGGTGAAGGTGATCGTGCCCAGTGTGAGGCTGGTGCGGGTGAGGTCGGCTGCGTGCGAGATGCCGAAGTCGATCAGCCGCGGCCCGTCGAGCGGCAGCAGCACGTTCTGCGGTTTCACGTCGCGGTGGACGATGCCCAGGCCGTGCAGGGTGACCAGCGCCTCCGCGGTCCCGGCGGCGATCCACCGTACGGCCGAGGCGGGCAATAACCCACAGGTGCGGACGAGTTCGGAGAGCGGGGGCGCGGCGATGTAGTCGATGGCCATCCACGGTCGCTCGGCGTTCGCGTCGGAGTCCCGTACCCGCGCCGTGTACGCGCTGTCGACCCGCTGCGCGAGCGACACCTCGCGGGCGAAGCGCCGCCGGTCGGTCTCGCTGACGTTCCCCTCGGCCAGCAGTGTCTTCACGGCGACGAGCCCCCGGCCACCGCGCTCCGCGCCGTGGGCCAGATAGATCCGCCCCATGCCGCCGGACGCCAGCCGTCCGATCAGCCGGTACGGTCCGAGCGTCGCCGGATCGTCCGCGCCCAGTGCCTGCACCCGCGCCCCGGCCATGTCCCTCCCCCTGTCGCATCACCGTCGAGCCCAACACGAGCCCAACAACGGTGCCACGGGCGCGCTCGAACAGCCATGGATTGCGGGAAGTCCCGGGCACTCTGTTGCCGGTCCGGGACAGGCCCAGGACAGCCGCCGAACCCGGAACGTGCAGCAGCGCCGCCGGGGAAGCGGCGGCGCTGCTGGTCAGGATGCCGACAGGCGGTCACGGCAGGCTGCCGTGGACGGAACGGCCGCTGGACACGGCAGGCTGCCGTGGACGTTCCGGCCGTTGGTTACGGCAGACCGTGCACGTGCGGGGCCACCGCGTTCGACCAGGCGTTGCCCGACTTGGCGTCCCAGTTGGTCGACCAGGTCATCGCGCCCCGGATGCCGGGGTACGTCTTCGAGGGCTTGAACGTGCCGCAGTTGGTGCCGGAGGCCAGGCAGTCCAGGGCCGCGTTCACGACCGAGGGCGGGACATGGCCGCTGCCCGCACCGCTGGTGGAGGCGGGCACACCGAGGCCGACCTGGGACGGGTCGAGGCCGCCCTCCAGTTGGATGCAGGGAGCGTGTACGTCGAGTCGGGCTTCACGGCCACGGTCTGCGTGCACCGCGCGGTGTCCTGGCCGGACGGCGTGGCCTTGAGTGCGGCGGTGCCACCGTGCACGGGGGAGGAGACGGTGGTGCCGCTGTTGTCGGTGCAGGACCAGTTGGCGAGCCCGGATTCGAAGCCCGCGTTCTTGGCGACGTTGATGTCGGCGGCCTGGGCGCTTCCGGCGAGACCCGTGGCGGTCAGCGCGCCGGCAGCGAGGGCGGCCATGGCGCCGCCGAGCCGGATTCGGCGGCGCCCATGGATTCTGTGGCCGCTGAGGGGGGAACGTTCCACTTGCTGCCTCCGTGGGGGAGTTGGGGGATGCCTGCCGGGAGCGCCCGGTAACGAGCCGGCGGGGGACCGGCGGTACTCCGGGCCGTCCGGGAGGTGACGGGGAGAGGAAGAGGTGACGGGGAGAAGAAGGGGATGCGGAGTTGAGGAACGGTGGCCACCGCTGGCCGATAAGCTGGTCCAGACCAATCGGGTTGTCAAGGCCTCTGGCGATGAGATCTGCGGCGATCGCGCGCGCCGGGCCGGTCCGTACGTGCTCCGCTTCCGCCCCGCGACGCCCTCCGCAGGGCTCGAAGTCCAGGCGGCGCGCCAGCGAATTGACGTTTTGTTGATGCCTCGGGGTCACGTGCGGGTGAAGCTGCGGGGGTGCTCGGACAGTGACGGTCGGGCCCTGCGCGGGGGGTGGTGCGGGAGGTTCCGCATCCGTGCTGACATGCGGAGACGAATGCCTGGCCCTAGGTGACGGGGAGGTGGATCCGTGACCCTCCGCAGTTGTACAGAAGTTGACGATTTTCGATTTGATCCGATTTAGCACCCGGTCGTTACCCGGGCGCCTCGCACATGTTGTCGGAATGGCCTCCGAAAAGTGTTCTCTGCCAGGTAAGACGTGGATAAAGTGCTGAGGCAGAACCGCGGAGCAGGAGCGATTGCGGTCGACGTCATGACCGGCGTCCGGCCGGACCGAAACGGGGAACAGCGTGCCGACCGCAATAGCAGTGACCAGTGCTGACTTGGTACTACCTCCGACCGATCAGCAGACACCGACAGCCGCCCTGCTGCAGGCACCCGATGCCCAGGCACTGGAGATGGCCATCGGTGACATGCACGTGCTGCTCGAACAGCACGGCTACGTAGTCGCCGTCTATCCGTCCGCCATCTCGCCCGCCCACGAGCGCCGGCTCTACTCCGTGCGCTCGGTCCTGGAGAGCGACCGCATCGCCCTGGTCAAGGTGGACCTCCCGCCGCTGGGCGTCGCCGTGCTGGTCAGGCAGCTGCGCCAGTTGTCCATCTGCGACTTCAGCCCGGGAGTGGTCGCCTCCGCCGCCCGGCTGCTGACGCACTACATCCACGCGGGCGCCCTGCTCCACTCCGTCACCAAGTTCGACCGGGTCCCGGTCGACCTCAGGACCCATGCGAAGTCCTGGGTGCCCGGTTCACAGTTCGCCGTGGTCGCGGGGCCCGAACCGCAGCTCGTCAGGGTCGGCCCGAAGGTCGACCCGCCGACCGGTCCGGAATTCGGCACCCACCTGATGACCGCCAAAGGGCAGTCCCAGTCGGAGTGGGTGAAGGAGACCCTCGCGCCCGCGTGGAAGGTCCAGTCCATTCACGAGTCCGCACTTCCGTCCGAATCCCCGGCATGGTGGGGAACCGGAAAACTGGTGGAATTCGCTGCCTACCTGCCAGACATCTCCGTCCTGTACCAGCTGGTGGCCTCCGTGCGCCGTGAGAACTGCCACTGGTGCGGAATGGAACTCATCGGTGACCGCTGCGGGTTCTGCTCCTCCCCGCTACCCGCGGCCGAGAACCGCATGCACTCCGCCGGTGTCCTCAGCCATGGAGCGCTCGCACCACCACAGTCCTAGCGCTTCCGCTTTCCTCCGTAGACGCCCTTCCGTCCGCTGCCCTCAGCATCCGAATCGAACGAGGTTGTCCGGCCCATGAACTCCCGTCAGCGCCGCGGCGTGATACTCCTGCTTTTGTCGGTTCTGTGCGCCTTCGGCGCCTTCGCCGGCGTGCTCTCGGTGATCAGCGATGTCAACTCCAAGGTCGGGCCGGAGGTCTCGGCCTACCAGCTGAAGTCCGACGTAGCGCCCTATACCGCCCTGTCCGCCGGGCAGTTCGAGAAGATCTCGATGCCCAAGCGCTGGCTGTCCAAGAACGCGGTCACCGATCTCTCCGAGGTGAACGGCAAGATCGCCGTCACCCAACTGCGCAAGGGCTCGCTGCTCCAGTCCGACATGATGCAGCGCCGCCCCGAACTGCAGCCCGGGGAGCAGGAGATCGCCATCATGATCGACGCCGCGACCGGTGTCGCGGGCAAGATCACCCCCGGCGCCACCGTCAACATCTACGCCACCTTCGCCGGTGAGCGCGACGGCGAGCCCTCCCAGTCGAAGGTCATCGTCTCCAACGCCAAGGTCCTGGACGTCGGCAAGCTGACCGCCCTGGAGCCCAGCAGCGACGGCAAGTCCAGCATGGGCACCGAGGCCGTTCCGATCACCTTCGCGCTCAACACGCTCGACACCCAGCGCATCGCCTACGCCGAGTCCTTCGCGGAGCACGTACGCCTCGCGCTCCTCGCCTCCGGCAGCGACAGCACCATCCGTCCGGGCGACCGGACCTACACGATCGACAAGGACAAGTGAGGATCGAATGACCACGAGGATCCTCCCGGCCGTCGGTGACGTCGACGCTGCCAGATCCGTGAGCACCCTGCTCAGCCAGCTCCCCGAAGCGGAGCCGGCCGCTCCGGTCAGCGACTCGACCCAGCTCATCGACACCCTCGCCCGCCTCGCGGGCGAGTCGCTCGACGATCTGCCCGAGGTCGTGCTGGTCCACGAGCGGATCGGACCGGTGCCGGCCCTGGAACTGATCCGGGAGGTCTCCCTGCGCTTCCCCGCCATCGGGGTCGTGCTGATCACCGCCGATGTCACCCCCGGCCTGTTCTCGTCCGCGATGGAATCGGGTGCGCGAGGCGTCGTCACCCTCCCCCTCAGCTACGAGGAACTGGCCAACCGGGTTCAATCCGCGGCCCAGTGGTCGGTCGGCGTCCGCCGTCACCTGACCACCGGGAACGATGTCTTCACCGGCCCCGGCGGTACGGTCATCACCGTCAGCGGCGCCAAGGGCGGTGTCGGAGCCACCGTCACCGCCGTACAACTGGCCCTGGCTGCCCAGGCGTCCGGGCGCAGCGTCGCCCTGGTCGACATGGACCTCCAGGCCGGTGACATCGGTTCTTACCTCGATGTGCAGTTCCGGCGGTCCATCGTCGACCTGTCGTCGATCACCGACATCTCGCCGCGCGTCCTGTCCGACGCCGTGTTCAGCCACAACACCGGTCTGGCACTGCTCCTGGCACCCAGCGAGGGCGAGAGTGCCGAGGAGGTCAGCGACCGCTCGGCCCGGCAGATCGTCAGCGCCATGCGCTCGCGCTACGAGGTCCTGATCGTCGACTGCGGCAGCCAGCTCCAGGGCGCCAGCGCGGCGGCCATCGAGATGGCCGACACGGCCCTGCTGGTCACCACCCCCGATGTGATCGCGGTGCGCGGTGCCAAGCGTCTCGTACGGATGTGGGACCGGCTCCAGATCCGCAAGGCGGAGGAGACGGTCACCGTCGTCAACCGCTTCATCCGCAACACCGAGATCCAGCCGCAGCTGATCGAGAAGATCACCGGCACCAGCACGGCCAACACGGCGATTCCGGCGAACTTCAAGGAACTCCAGGCCGTCGTCGACGCCGGCCGGCTGCACGAACTCGACTCCAAGAGCACGGTCAAACAGGCCCTCTGGGCCCTTGCGGGCGAGCTCGGCATCGTCAAGGTTCCTGAGAAGGAGAAGAACGGCGCGAAGGCCGGCGCGAAGTTCAAGAACGACCGAGGCTCGATCGGGCGTCGGCGCGACCGCGACGGCGACTCCCGGAAACGGCCGACGACCTAGGGGGCAAGTTGACCAATGGCACTTACCGAGACGAAAGACACGGAGATACGGGGAAGGCGCTACGGTGACGCCGCCCCGGCCGGGGGCGGCATGCGCGCCCGTCTCCTCGGCCGCGGACGCGACCGCGGCCAGACCGCGATCGAGTTCCTGGGCGTCACACCGCTGATCATCCTGCTGCTGATCGCGCTCTGGCAGTGCGCGCTGATCGGGTACACGTTCTCCTTGGCGGGGAACTCGGCGGACCAGGCCGCACACAAGGGCGCCATCACACAGGGCATGCGCGGACAGGCGTGCCGGGACGCGGCCAAGGAGGACCTGCCGACGGTCTGGCGGAAGTCCATGAAGCGCACGAAGTGTGAGAACTCGGGCTCGCTGTACAAGGCCACCGTGCAGCTGCGGGTACCGGTACTGGTGCCCGGAGTGCTCAACTGGCCGATGACCATCGAGGGCAACGCCGCGTCACCGCTGGAGGCCAAGCGATGAGCATGCGCGTACACACACCGGGCCGGAAGGCCGCCGGGACCCGCCGGGACCGCGGCCAGGTCGCCATCGAGTACATGGGCTTCATCCCGCTGCTGCTCCTGGTGGGCCTCTTCGCGATTCAGCTGGGGGTCGCCGCGTACGCCGCCAACCAGGCGGGCACCGGTGCCCGCGCGGCTGCGCGTACCGCCGCCCAGGACGTGCCGCGCGGGGACTCCGAGCGGGCCGGGCGCGAGGCGATGAGCGACTGGCTCAGCAGCCACAAGAACGCGAAGTTCAGGCGCCATGGCGGGACCGGCGAAGTGACATACACCACTCGCGTGAGGATCCCCTCCGTCGTGCCCGGAATCGACGACTGGGGTTGGGCCAGTCGCAGTTCCACCATGCCGCGAGGTTGAGCGGGGCCCGCATCGCAACACCGGAGCACCACGAGCAAGTCTGAACGAGGAGTTACGCAATGAGTCTGCGGGCACGCATGACCGCCCCCGAGAAGAGCGGCGGGGCGCGGGAGGACAGCCACATGGTGGCCACCTACCGCGCCAAGCTGCTCGAAGAGATCGACCTGGCCGAGATGTCGTCGCTCGCCGCCGCAGACCGGCGAGCGCGGCTGGAGCGCGTGCTCAGCCACATCATCAGCCGCGAAGGGCCGGTCCTCTCGACCGTCGAACGCACCCAGCTGATCCGCCGGGTCGTCGACGAGGCCCTCGGGCTCGGCATTCTGGAACCGCTCCTGGAGGACGCGTCCATCACCGAAATCATGGTGAACGGGCCGGACCAGATCTTCGTCGAGCGCAGCGGCAAGGTCGAGCAGCTGCCGATGCGTTTCAGTTCGCACGAGCAGCTGATGCAGACGATCGAACGCATCGTGTCGACGGTCAACCGCCGCGTCGACGAGTCAAACCCCATGGTTGACGCGCGTCTACCCAGTGGTGAGCGTGTCAACGTCATCATCCCGCCGCTGTCGCTGACCGGTGCGACGCTCACCATCCGACGGTTCCCGAGGGCCTTCACCCTCCAGGAAATGATCAACGTCGGCTCGCTCGACGAGCAGATGCTGATTCTGCTGTCCGGACTCGTCCAGGCGAAACTCAATGTGATCGTCTCCGGGGCCACCGGTACCGGGAAGACGACGCTCCTGAACGCGCTCTCCGGCCTGATCCCCGACAGCGAGCGCATCGTCACCATCGAGGACTCCGCGGAGCTCCAGCTCCAGCAGAGCCACGTCATCCGGCTGGAGTCCCGGCCGGCGAACGTCGAGGGCAAGGGCCAGATCACCATCCGTGACCTGGTCCGCAACTCCCTGCGTATGCGCCCCGACCGCATCGTCGTCGGTGAGGTCCGTGGCGGCGAGTCGCTCGACATGCTCCAGGCGATGTCGACCGGTCACGACGGCTCGCTCGCCACCGTCCACGCCAACAACGCCGAGGACGCACTCATGCGTCTGCAGACCCTGGCCTCGATGTCCGAGATCGAGATCCCGTTCGAGGCGCTGCACGACCAGATCAACAGCGCCGTCGACGTGATCGTCCAGCTGACCAGGCACGCCGACGGTTCCCGAAAGATCACCGAGATCGCCGTTCTCGACTCGCACGGCAGGGACCCCTACCGCATCGTGTCCGTTGCCCGGTTCGACGCCCAGCCCATGGACGCCGAAGGACGGATCAACGGCGAGTTCAAGTACCTCCCGATCCCGCGCAAGATCGCCGACCGCCTCTACATGGCCAGCCAGCCCATCCCGCAGGCCTTCGGGGTCGCCGAATCCGCCGAACAGCTCGCCACCCGAGAGGCCAACTAGGTACCGTGCCATGACGAATCTCCCTCTTCTCACCATCGGCGTCACGCTGCTCGCCGGCGTCACCGGCGTCGTGGGCCTGCACGCCTACAGCGGTGGCAGCGCCGACCGGGACGCCCTGGTGGACCGTCTCTCGCACACCGGGCACATACCGGAGACGGGCCGCCGTCGCCGGTTCCGGGCGCTGGACAGCCGACTGCGGAAGACCGGTCTGGGCCGGAAGCTCGAACTGAAGCTGGCCGCCACCGGCCTCGAGATCACCCCGGGCGAGTTCTTCGTCTACGCCGTCGTCGCCATGGCGGGGCTCTGGATGATCGCTTCGTCCCTGCTCGCCAGCTTCTTCGGCCCGGTCGCCGCTCTCATCGGCCTCTGGGGGACCAACGCCTTCCTGAACTGGCAACGGACCAAGCGCACCGAGCACTTCATCAACCAGCTTCCCGAGCTCGCCCGTATTCTCGCCAACGCCACCCAGGCCGGCCTCGCGTTGCGTACCTCGATCGGCATGGCGGCCGACGAACTGGAGGACCCGGCGGGCGAGGAACTGGCCCGGGTCGCCCGCCGTCTTGCCGTCGGCGAGTCCCTTGAGGACGCGATGAGCGAACTCACCGACCGGCTGCCTTCCCGCGAACTCGTCGTCCTCGTGACCACCCTGGTCCTGTCCAACCGGGCCGGCGGTACGGTCGTCAGCTCGCTGCGCAACCTCACCGAGACGCTGGAGGAGCGCAAGGAGACCCGACGAGAGGTCAAGACCCAGCTCTCCCAGGTGACGGTCACGGCCTACGCCGTTCCCGCCTTCGGTCTGGGCGCCATGCTCCTGATGAACGCGGTCATGCCCGGCGCTCTCGACCGTATGACCGGCGCGTTCATCGGCCAGGTCGCGGTGATCGTCTCCCTTGCCCTGTACGCGATCGGATTCATCGTGATCCGCCGCCTCTCCAAGATCGACGTCTGAAGGGTGGTGCACTGATGGACCTGTTGCTGGCAGGCGTCGTAGGGCTCGCGGTCTTCGGAGCCATCGCGGGCATCCGCATGTACCGGGCGGACGCGAAGCTCCCCGATGACCTCGCGATCGCGCTGGAAGTCGGCTCGACCCGTACCAGTGCGGTCGGCTCCGGCATCGACCGCCTCGGCATGCGCTGGGCTCCTGCGGTCTTGCGGATGATGGGCCCCAAGGCCGTCAACAAGAAGCGCCGCCAGATCGACATGGCGGGTAACCCCGGCGGCCTGACCATCGACCGATACGCTGCCCGCCGAGCCGTCTACGGCGCACTCGGCCTGCTCGGTGCCTTCTCGATGATTATTCGTGGGCAGATCTTCCTCTCCCTGATATTGATCGCCTTCGGAATATTCTGGGTCGAGGTCGGCATCTGGTCCGCGGTTCGCATCCGTCGTGAGCACATCGACCGGACGCTTCCGGACTTCCTCGATGTGCTCGCCGTCGTGGTCTCCGCCGGCCTCGGTTTCCGTCAGGCCCTGGCCAGGGTCGCCGAGAAGTACGAAGGGCCCTGGGCCGACGAGCTGCGCATCACGCTGCGCCAGATGGACATGGGTGTCAGCCGCCGTGAGGCGTTCGATCAGCTGCGCAAGCGCAATGACTCGGAGCAGGTCGCGATGTTCGTGACCACACTCCAGCAGGGCGAGGAGCTCGGTGCGCCGATCGTCGAGACGCTGATCCAGATAGCCAACGACATGCGTCGCACGGACGCCCAGAACGCCCGCCGGAAGGCGGCCAGGGCCGTTCCCAAGGCGACCTTCGCGGTCACCACGTTCCTTCTCCCCGGAACGCTCGTGATGCTGACGGTCGGCTTCGTCTACGGGGTCAACGTCGACTTCAGCACCCTCATGGGCGGATGACGTGAACGGGGCGGACGGTGGGCAGAACCGCCGAGGGGAGGTGAGACGTTCATGTCGTTCCAGCTCGGCAGCATCCAGTCCGGACTGAATGCGCAGGTACGTCAGGCGATCGCCGATCCCGGAGCACGCCCGGCGTTCGCGATCCAGCTCAACGCGCTCCAGGCGATGTGCCGCCAGGTCTTCGGCTTCCGGCTCGCCATGATCGCCATCGCCACACCGTTCGCCATCGATCACACGGCCTCGGGCCTGGCCACCTGGCTGATCGGCTCGGCCATCCTGGTCACCTTCATGGGCAGCTACGTCCTGTTCCGTGACTGGGAACGCTTCGGACCGGTTCTGCTGCGGCACCCCTGGCTGCTCGGCATCGACGCCTTCTTCGGTGCCCTGCTGCTGATCACCGCCTCACCGGAATCCACTCTCGCCTACGTCACCGTGTGCACCCCGATGCTGGCCGGACTGGTCCACGGCTGGCGGGGCGCCGCCGTCTTCGCGGCGCTCCAGACGGCGATCGTCCTCGGCGTGTACGGGACCGATCCAAGGCTTGAAGCCACCGGCGCGACGGCGTTCCTCCTTCCGGGCTTCTGCGTGATAGCGGGAGCAGTCGGAGTCACGCTGCGCAACCTCCTTCTCCGCTTCGGCTCCGCCAGTCAGGCCCTCACCGAGGCCAAGGCGCGGCTCGCCGTCAGTGAGGCGGTGGAGGGCGAACGCGCCCGCCTGGCCAGGGAAATGCACGACTCGGTGGCCAAGACCCTGCACGGCCTGGCGCTGGCAGCCGACGGCCTGGCGGTCTCCTCCGACCGGATGGACCCGCTCACCGTCAAGCACCAGGCCGAACTGGTCGCCCGCGCCGCCCGCCGGGCCGCCGCCGAATCCCGTGAACTGCTCTCCGACCTGCGCCGCGAGTCCGGACTGGACGGAGGCGTGGACGTGACCCGAGAGCTCCGGGCCCGTGCCGACGACTTCACCCGACGCCACGAGCTCACTGCCACCTTCCGACTCCTCAACGACGTCCCGATCCCACAGGTCCCCCAGGTGGTCGCCCGCCAACTGCTCACCATCGCCTCCGAAGCGATGGAGAACGCCCACCGTCACGCAGAACCCACCTACCTCGTCGTACTCGCAGGTGTGGAGGGCGACGTCCTGCGCGTCAGCGTGTACGACGACGGGTGCGGCCTGCCCCCGGGCACGACGCTCGACGACCTCCGGCACGCCGGGCACTTCGGTCTGGTCGGAATGGTCGAGCGCGCCGCGTCCATCGGCGCCCGTATCCGTATCGGCAAAGGGAAGGCGACCAAGGGAACCGAGGTCCGCCTGGAACTCCCGATCGCAGCTCTGCTCGCCACTGCCGGCGCGCAGCAGCCCGACTGAACCGCTCCGTTTTCCACCCTCACCCCCCAATAGACCCTTGAGAGGAGGTCGCAGATGCCGGACGACGTCTCCCGCGCGTCGGGCCAGAACCGGGCCGCACAGCACCACGCGTCCCAGCACACGTCCCCGCACGTCACACCGCTCACCTCGGAGCCCAGCTCCAACGCGTTCCCTGTCTCCCAGCAGCCCGCGGCATCCGAACCCATGCCTCCGTTTCCCGCGGCGGTGCCCATGGCCGTTCCCGGCGCCCTGAGGGTCGTCGTCGCCGACGACAACCCCGTGGTCCGGGCCGGCCTCGGAGTCCTGCTCTCCGGCCGCGACGACATCGAAGTCGTCGCGGAGGCAGCAGACGGCCGCCAGGCCTACGACATGGCCGTCCAGCACCGTCCCGATGTCGTCCTGCTCGATGTCCGGATGCCTGGCGTGGACGGCATCTCCGCGCTGCCGCACCTCGTGCAGATCGCCCCTGTGATGATGCTGACCTACAGCCGTGAGAACGAGATCGTGCACGAGGCGCTGCGCCTGGGCGCGAGCGGCTATCTGGTCCATGGCGAGTTCACGGCCGATCAGCTGGTGCAGGCCGTACGCGACACGAAGGACGGCCGGGCCCACTTCACCGCCACCGCGGCGAACGCCCTTTTGGCCCACATGCGCCAGGGCCCGGGACCGCAGTCGCGAACGCTTCCGGAGGGGCTCGGAACGGCGCTGACCACAGGCGTTCCCTACCAGGGCCCCGGGTACGACGGACATACCCCGAGCCCCGTTCAGCAGCACGGAGCGCCTGCACACGCGCCCAAGCCCGTACCGTCTCCACCTGCGCCGCGCCCCGTCCGGTCATCGCAGGGTCTTTCGCATCTGCAACCAGTTGTGGCACAGTCTTCCATGACCGGGGAACCGGGCACGAAGCTCAACAGGCAGCAGTACGGGCTGAGTTCACGGGAGGTGGAGGTCATGGAGCTGATCGCATCCGGCATGAGCAATCAGCAGATCGCCGCCACCTGCTTCATCAGCGAGAAGACGGTCAAGAACCACATCAACCGCATCTTCACCAAGCTGCACAGTGCGAGCCGCAGCGAGGCCATCGCCCGCTGGCTCGGCACGGCCCCCTCCACGGGCAGTGGGGTTCGCGAGGCCGGTGGTCACCGTGGCTGAGCAGAAGAGCGTGAGCGTAGCCGTGACGGGGCGTGGGTCCTGGCGACGTGTACGGGTGCCACAGACCCAACTGACGCTTTGGGCCCGGGAATGGGCCCTGGGGCCCTCCGGCGGGCAGGTCGCGCCGCCGTATGTTTCTCATGTCGCCAGCGGCACCGGCCAGGAGGAAGTCGGTTCCGCAGGCGGCGCCCAAGAAACTTGCGAGTCGGCCGACTACCGGTCGGCCGAATCCGGAGGGGAATCC
The DNA here is from genome assembly GCF_053594575.1 of Streptomyces sp. NPDC001880. Taxonomy (NCBI): domain Bacteria; kingdom Bacillati; phylum Actinomycetota; class Actinomycetes; order Kitasatosporales; family Streptomycetaceae; genus Streptomyces; species Streptomyces sp. NPDC001880. The sequence goes on along the minus strand of NZ_JBSFET010000007.1, from coordinate 21,949 downwards.
CATGTCGAACATCACTCTGAAGACGGCCGTGCGCATCAACGGCTGGGCCAACACCACCGTCAGCGCCATCCAGAAGCGCTACGAGGCCAAGGACCGCGGCCAGACGGCGTTCGAGTACCTGGGCATCATCCTGGTGGTCGTGGCGATCATCGGCGCGATCGCGGCCTCCGGCATCGGCGGCGCGATCTCGAACAAGATCACCGACATGGTGTCGCAGATCAAGGCCAGCTAATGACCGCGAAGCTTCGCGGCGAGGCAGGGCAGGCTTTCCCCATCTACGTTGTGATGGTGGCGGGCCTGCTCTTCCTCGCGTTTGCCTTCTTTACCGTCGGCAAGGCCGCTGCCTTGCGCAACGGGGCCCAGGGAGCAGCGGATGCCGCCGCGCTGGCTGCCGCCCAGCAGTCGCGTGCGGAGTTCGAGGGCCCGTTCCTCGCTTCACTTCCCGGGAACATGCTGGACACGTTCCTGCAGGCACACCCGGTCACTGGGTGCCATGCGGCTGATGCGCTTGCCGCAGACAACGACGCGAAGCTCGCCCCGCCGCCCGGATGCGTCGCTACGCCCGGCGGAGAGCGGGACAAGATCAGAGTTGATGTCGAGACTCTCAAGCCTGTCGGTGCGTCTGTGGTTCCCGGCATGAAGCGCACGTTTGCCGAGGGGCACGCCACTGCCGTCATTGAGTGGCGCTGCCCCGTTTGGCGCCCCGTCGATTTCAACGACGACGGCATCCAGGACGTGTACTTCTTCACGTGCAGGGGCGGAGAGATGCTCACGATCAGCACGAGCGAGAAACCGTACTGGCCTCGGGTGAGCAAGATCCTCTTTGACGTGCACCTGGTCGACAGCTGACAGTGAACGACGAGTAAAGGAATCAGAAGCGATGAGCATTCGGCGCTCCATCAAGTCCAGAAGGGTGGTGGCAGCCGCTTCGATGGCGGCAGCCCTGGCCCTGGCCGTCACCGGCTGCGGTGCCGAGGACGGCGGAGGGACAAAGGACACCGGCTCGCCCTCTTCTCCGGCTTCCCCCAAGTCCTCCGACGAGGGCAAGGGGGAGAAGCAGGAGGACACAGCGGCCGGGGAGAACGTGGACCCGAATGTGAAGCTCGCAGAGGCCAGGGGCGACAAGGGCATGCTTCTGGTCATCAATCAGGTGAAGCGCGACTCCGGTGGCTTCGTCACGGTCCAGGCGGAGTTGAAGAACCAGGGCCAGGCCCCGGTCAATCCGTCCGCCTGGGCCGGCAACGAACCCATCATCGTCAGCAAGAACCTGAACTCCGTCGGCGGCGCGACGCTTGTGGACAAGGCAGGAAAGAAGCGCTACTACATCCTCCGGGACACCGACGGTCGCTGCCTTTGCACGACCGGCATGACCGCCGTCCAACCCGGCGCCTCGGTCCCGGTGTTCATGCAGTTCCCGGCGCCGCCCGCCGCGACGACCGAGGTTGACTTCAACCTGCCGACGTTCGCCACGACGTCGCTGAAGATCTCCGGGTGACCGGCGAGATGACGAACAACCGCATGCGGCGCCGTCCGATTCAACTGGCAGGCATGGCCATTGCGACAGCCATGCTGATGGCCGGGACGTCCGTCATGGGCGCCTCGGCGGCTCTGGCCGATGACGGACCGAGCGTGCCGCCCGGCACCGAGGCATCCGAGACTCCACCTGTCGCTGTGGACGGCAAGGACCCCGACCTGAAGATGGTCGATGGCGGTACGCTCGCCCCCGCCCGGGTTCTCGACATCATCCAGGTCGTCGAGGACATGGGCGGCGAGGAGCGCCGCGAGGACAGCAACGCGAACGTCAAGTTCGCGCTCCAGGCCGAGGTGCTCTTCGGCAAGGACAGCGCCAAGCTGAGCCCCGCGGCCAACTCCCGCATCGCCGCCATCGCCGCCGAGATCAAGAAGCAGAACGCCACCAAGGTGCGCGTCTTCGGCTTCACCGACAACCTCGGTTCCTCGGCCCACGGCGATGTGCTGTCCAAGCAGCGTGCCGATGCCGTGCATGCGGTGCTGGTGAAGGACCTGGGATCGGGCATCAGTTTCGAGATCCGTGGCTACGGCGAGCAGTACCCGATCGCCAACAACAGCACGGAAGAAGGCCGCAAGAAGAACCGCCGGGTGGAGGTTTCCTTCCCGCGCAGCACGTCTTCCTGAGGAACCGCGCCACAGCAGGGCTCGGCACCGCGAGCACATCGCGGTGCCGGGCCCTCGCGCTTACAGCAGGTGGTCGGCTTTGCCGGCCTTGATGTCGCGGATCATCTGCTGAAGCGCTTCGCGGCTGTCGGTGAGGAAGCGTTCCTCCGAGCCGCTGACGGCGATGTAGCTGTTGCCCTGTTCGTCAGTTCCTATGCGGTAGCAGTTCGCTGCCTCTCCGCAGTACGGGCTCTCCCAAGTGATCTCAGGCATGGTGAGCTTCCCTAAAGGTCGTTGGCGATGGTGAGGATGAAATCGCGGGACCGGCTTGGATTCAGGGCCACTTCACGCATGGCGCCAAGCTGGGCTCGGTACTTTCGCAACTGATGGTCGGAGTCGTAGAACTCTGGGCCGTGGGTGCTGTCGAGCTCTACGGTGTCGAGTTCCGGCACCGGGCCCTCGGCGTAGAGCACCGACTGCCCTGCGCCGGGGAATCCTCCGGCGCTGAAGGGAATGGCGTGCACAGTCACGTCGTGGCGCTCCGACATCTCCAGGATGTGGTGGAGCTGCGCCTTCGCCACTTTCGGCCCGCCGAACTGGGTGCGCAGTGCCGCTTCATACATGATCAGTTCGATCGACGGAGGATTCGCCTTGTCCAGGACTTGGCGGCGCTCCAGGCGCAGGGCCACGCGTACTTCGACGTCGTCTGGGGCGAGCGGAGGAATGACGTGCCCGAAGACGGCGCGGGCGTGTTCCTCGGTATGGAAGAGGCCCGGCATGTGAACCGTCAGGGCAATCCTCAGGCGGCGGGCGTGCCACTCCATCTCAGCCACATCGAGGAAGCCTGCGGGGAGTGAGTTTCGGTACGCGGCCCACCAGGGCGAGCGGTGTCGAGACGTCATGGCGGCCAGAGCGTCGATCAACGCCTCGTTACGGCAACCGTAGGTCGCGGCCATGGCGCGGACGCGCGCGGCGCTGATTCCGGAGCGGCCGGATTCCATGTTCGGGATGTTCGTGCGTGGCACGGCGAGAGCGCGAGCCGCAGCCTCCGTGGTCATGTCGGCGGCTGTGCGCATCTTCCGCAGTTCAGCCCCCAGGCGGCGCTGACGTTCGGTCGGTGCGTTTCTCGGCGGCATCCTTGTCTCCCCTGCTGCCCGGAATTGCTCACAGTCTGCCCCTCCGGTCGGTTGAAGGTCCACCGGCCGACGATGCATCAGAAACGTAGTACACGTACTCCCAAATGCTCTACAGTTAGTGACGCACCGCTCACTCATTGAAGGCGAGTCGGAAGTGCATCACGCGGTCCTGCCCGCAACCTCCTGCCCTGGGAGGGGCGGTCCCGCGTCAGGGAGACAGGCCACCGCTCGTCCGCAACGCAACAACGTGAGCCACCCGTGCGCGCCCACGCGAAAAGAGAGACACCGCCAACTCACCACCCGCACCAGGGGAGTCAGCCATGCATTCATCTCCGATCGCCGCACTCTGTCCGGCCGCCGCCGAGACACGTATGCCGGTCCCGTCCACGCACCCGTATTCGTATCCGCATCCCACCTTGCGAACGAACCCGCAGCCGCACCTGCGGCCCTACCTCCGCTCCAAGGTCCGCGCCGGGCGTGGGCTCGGGCTGAGCTTCACGCTGCCGGGCGACGTCCGCAGCGCGTTCATCGGGCGGACCGTGGTCGCCGCAGCGCTGGAGGCGCACGGGCTCGCCCCGTATGTCTGGCCGGCCGCGCATGTCGTGGACGAGCTGGTCTCCGTCACCGCCAGGATGAGCCCGGGGAAGGAGCTCTACGTGTCCCTGCGCCAGCGGGACGACGCGGTCCGGCTCCTCGTCTGGGACCAGCACCCGCATCACGCCGAACCCGACCTGGCCGCGCTCTGCGAAACGCGGCGGCGACGGGCGCTCTGGCTGCTGGCGGCCGTGGTGGACGACTGGGGCGGGGAGTGGGGCTCCGGCGAGGCCAGAGCACCGCAGCGCGGTATCAAGTCGTGGGTTCAGTTGCCCCGCTGAGGCTGCCCGCCGAACAGATCGACCAGCGTCCCGAGCGAGGCCGCAGCGGTGGCCGCCCGCGCCCGCCCGGTCGCGCACACGGGCCGGTGCACCGGTGTCCCCACCGTCCGAAGAGGCCCGCTGCTCCGGACACACGCACGCGGGGGCCGGTGCGTCCTCGCTCCGCCCCCGCTGCGCGATCGGGAAAGTGCTCAGCTCTTCGGCTGGGTGAAGCGGATGCGGTTGCCGAAGGGGTCGCGGAGGCCGCAGTCGGTTCCGTACGGGCGGTCGGTGGGCTCCTCGGTGAACTCGACGCCCTGGGCAAGCAGCGTCTCGTACGTCTTGCGGCAGTCGTCCGTGGTGAGGATGAGCCAGCCGCCCATCGCTCCCTTGGTCACCAACTCCCTCACCTGCTGGGCTGTTTCCTCGGACACGGCCGGGGCGCCCGGCTTCTCCAGCATGATCTGACGCTCGGGGTGGCCGGGGACGCTGACGGTCAGCCAGCGCATGAAGCCCATGTCCACATCGGCGCTGACCTCCAGGCCGAGCTTGCCGACGTAGAAGTCGAGGGCCTCGTCCTGGTCGAGGACGTAAATCTGCGAGTGCGTGATGGCATTGAACATGTGCATCACGCTACGGGGCACGGCCGGGAAAAACTTATCCAGAACTGCTCAGGTGCTCGGCCGTGCCCATGCCATGGTGAAACACGTCGGGACGCCCGTGGCCGTCGCTTCCTTGCGGTACGTTCTCGGCGACCGGCCGACGATGTCGTGGAACGTACGGCTGAACGTCCCCGGGCTGCCGAAGCCGACCTCGTAGCAGATGTCCGTCACACTGCGGTCGGTCTCCCGCAGCAGGAACATCGCGCGCTCGACACGGCGGCGTTGCAGGTAGCGGTGGGGCGTCTCGCCGAACGTGGCCCGGAACGTACGCGTGAAGTGGGCCGGGGACACATGCGCGATCCGGGCCAGGGCCGGGACGTCCAACGGCTGCGCATAGGCGCGGTCCATGGCGTCCCGCGCCCGCAGCATGCGGCGGTTGGTCTCCTCCACGGCGCGGTTCATGGAGCCATGACACCACACGGCATTCGCGCCCACCGATCCGGAGGACGTTCGGCGCGCTCGGTCAGTCCTCGGACCGGGAGAGCGCGGCGAACGCATCGGGAAGGGAGTCGGGGAGAGGGGCGGAGGGGCGTTGCGTCGAGAGCGGCGTCTTGCCGCAGAACTCCGCCTCGATCGCGTTGACGTAGAGCGATCCGTCCTGCAGCCAGTCGCCGTTGACGTTGAACGTCAGCTGGTGCTTCCCGTCCGGCGTGCCGACCATCGCGGACAGCGAACCGTTCGTACGGCCGCCCTTACCCACCACCTTCACGCCGCAGGACAGCTGGGCGAACTCGACCCCGAGGCCGTAGCCGATCCCGTCGCCCAAGGGCACCTCGTCGAGCATCTCCTCCATCTGCGCGGGAGGCAGCAGTTCCCCTCGAATCAACGATCGTTGGAAGCGGTTGAGGTCTCCGGCAGTCGAGATGATGTCGCCGGCCGCGCCCAGCCAGGTCATGTTCTGCTCGGTGGCGTCATGGATCTCGGCGTCCGGGGCGTCCTGGTGGAAGCGGGAGTACCCGACGGGGTGCGGGTCCGGCATGCGCGGCGACGTGCCGGGGAACGACGTACCGCGCAGGTTCAGCGGCCGGATGATGCGGCGGGTCACCTCCTGCGCGTACGAATGGCCCGTGGCCTTCTCGATGACCATCCCGGCTATCACGAAGTTGGTGTTCGAGTACGACGGCGCCTTCTCCGGATCGGGCTGCGGCGGGTACTTCAGCGCGATCCCCACCAGTTCCTCGGGCGTGTGGGTGTCGTAACGGTGCTCGGGGAAGCCGGGGCCCGCGGCGTTGTGCACGAACTCGGGGTCCTCGGTGTAGTTCGCGATGCCGCTGGTGTGGTTGAGCAGCCGGCGCAGGGTGATCCGGCTGCCGTCGTACCCGTTGCCGCGCACCAGGCCGGGCAGCCAGGTCTCGACCGTGTCGTCCAGGCTCAGCCGCCCCTCCGCCTCCAGCTGGAGCAGCACGGTCGCGATGAACGTCTTGGTGATGCTGGCCCCGCGGAAGTGGTCGCCGGGGGAACGCTCGCGGCCGGTGGCGGTGTCGGCGTAACCGGCTGAGCCGTACCAACTGCCCCTGCTGTCCATGGTCCTGGCGGCGACTCCGGGCAGTCCGCCCTTCTCGACCAGATCGTGCAGCGCCGCTCGGGTCGCCTCGTGGCCGCGTGATGACTGCACCGCGTGCGGTGACTGCACCGCTTGTGCGGGCGGGGCGAATGCGGATGCTCCCACGGCCGCGGTCACGGCCAGTGCGAGTGCGGAGATACGTACAGCCCGTTGCCTCATGCGTCCTGCCTCCATGTCACCGAGGGGGCAGGGGTTGCCTCCTCGGTGACATGGGACGCACAACTCGGCTACCAGGGTTGATCGTTGGGGCGTTTCGCCGAGTCGTCAGTGCTTGGGGGCCCTGGCCGTGATCATCAGGCCGGCGAGCAGACTCGCGAGCAGGGTCAGGCCGGCCGTCCACCAGAGAACGACGGAGTACCCGTGCATGATCGCTTGGTTGAGCTGCTCCAGTGCGTCGAGGAACGATTCCGGCAGGTTCTGCCTGTCGAGCGGGAAGCCGGCCTTGGCCGCATCGACCAGAGAAGCGGGAATGCCCGACGTGTCGGCCAGTTGTGCGGAGATCGCCGAGGTGAGGACCGTGCTGAACAGAGGCCAGGCGGCCCAGCCGCCCAGATTCTGGGCCGCGAGGACCACCGCCGATGTCCCGCCGGTGTCCTGCGGGGCGATGGTGCCGGTCGCGGTGGTGAAGAGCGGTGTGAAGGCCAGGCCGGCCCCGAAGCCGATGAGCAGCGTGCCCGGCAGCACCTGGGCGGTGTACGTGCCGTGGGTGTCGATCCCGGTCAGGATCGCCAGGCCGACCGCCGTCAGCAGGAGGCCCGGCACGATCAGACTGCGGGGCGCCAGCCGGTGGCACAGACGGGCGGCGACCTGGGTGGAGGCGACGGCGGCCGCCCCGGCCATGGGCAGCAGGGCCATGGCGCTCCCGTCCAGGGAGTAGTCGAGGACGCCCTGGAGATACCTGGTCAGGATCAGGAACGTGATGAACAGGCCCAGGCCGAGAATGATCAGGATGAGCAGCGAGCCCGCCCGGTTGCGGTCCCTGAGGACGTGCGCAGGGACGAGGGGGCTGGGTGAACTGCTCTGCCACCACACGAAGCCCGCCAGCAGGAGCGCACCGCCCACGAGGAGGACCAGGGTCGAGAAGTCGGTCCAGCCCGCCGGACCGGGGGTGCCGCCGTCGCGGTCCGCTCCGGCCCGGTCGAAGGCGAAGGCGAGCGCGGTGATCCCGCCGGTGCCGAGCAGCAGGCCCGGTACGTCGAAGCGGGCAGGGCTGCGGACCGGGTGGCGGTCGTGCACCAGGGGGGCCGCGCAGATCGCGAGGAGCAGGGCGAGCGTGGTGGTGGCGTACATGCATACGCGCCAGCTGAGGTTCTCGACCAGCCATGCGTTCGTGAACATGCCGAACGCCAGTCCGCCGCCGGCGACCGCGGCGTAGATCCCGAAGGCCCGGCCGCGCTCCTTCGGGTCGCTGAAGCCCGCCGACACCAGGGCCAGCGCGGACGACGAGAGCAGCGCGGCGGACACACCCTGCAACACGCCGGCGAGGACGAGCAGGCCGGCGGAGGGGGCCAGGCCGGCGGCCATGAAGGCCAGCGCGAAGCCGGCCGCGCCGATGATGAACACCCGTTTGCGGCCCAGGAGATCGCAGAGGTGCCCGCCGAGCAGCAGCAGTGCGCCGAAGGCCAGCAAGTAGGCGGTGGAGAACAGGCGCAGATCGTCGAAGGAGGCGCCCAGGTCGCGGTAGATGGCAGGCAGCGCGGTGTTCGTGATCGCCGTGCCGATCAGCACCAGCAGCTGCGCCAGCGCGGCCATCCCCAGCCCCCACCACCGCATGGGATGCGGGGCCTGGGTGCCGGCCGGGTGCGGGCCGGCCGGTGCGGCCGCAGGCGGCCCGAACCCCGCGGACGGGTGGCGGTCCCCCGGTGTCGTCGGGGTGTACGCGGGCTGCGGGGGGAGTGACTGGGGCCGGTCGGCGTACTGCGGCTGGGCCGGGATGCGCGGGTCCGGCTGTGTGGTCCTCGTCTCCGGCGCGAAGTCCAGCAACTGGGCGGCGTGGCGACCCAGTTGGGCGAGCACCGAGCCCGGCAGCCACTCGCCGCCCTGGTCGGAAGCCGTGCGCGCGGCCACGTCGGCGGGCGTGGGCCGCTGTGCCGGATCCTTGTGCAGGCACGCGCGTACGAGGTCGACGAGCGAATCCGGCACGCCCGTCAGGTCCGCTTCCTCCTCCGCGATCCGGAAGAGGTGGGCGTTCAGGCCGGTCTCCGTGGCGCCGAAGAGCACGCGGCCGGTGGCGGCGTAGACGAGGACCGCGCCCAGGCAGAACACATCGCTGGCCGGGGTGAGTTCGAGCCCGCGCACCTGCTCGGGGGACATGAAGCCGGGCGAGCCGATCAGCATCCCGGTGCGGGTGTGCAGGCTGTCCCCGGCGAGGCTGTCCATAGCCCGCGCGATACCGAAGTCGATCACGCGCGGCCCGTCGACCGTCACCAGTACGTTGGACGGTTTCAGGTCCCGGTGGATCAGGCCCGCGCCGTGCACCGACTCCAGGGCCACGGCCAAGCGGTTGGCGAGGGTGCGGACCGAGTGCTCGGGGAGCGGTCCGAAGTCCTTGGAGACCACGGTGGTGAGGTCGGGCCCGGGGATGTACTGGGTCGCCACCCAGGGCACCTCTGCCTCGGTGTCGGCGTCGAGGACGGCCGCCGTCCACGTCCCGCCCACCCGGCGGGCGGCCGCCACCTCGCGTGCGAACCGCTTGCGGAATTCGGGGTGCTGGGCGTGCTCGGCCTGCACCACCTTCACGGCCACGGTCCGTCCGGCCTCCGAACGGCCGAGGTACACCAGGCCCATGCCGCCCGCACCCAGTCGGGCTATCAGGCGGTACGGGCCGATGTGCAGGGGATCTTCGGCGATCAACTGGTCCACTGAAACAAGGTAGTTGAGGTATCAATGCCGTGGTGCCGAGTCGCGGTGAATGATCGGTGTATGTGTCTGCAGGGGTCGCGTCCTGGGGTCGGGTGCGAGAATCGGGGGATGTACAGGTACCTGGCCGTTCGCTCGGACCTCAGCCACAGCGGGAGCGTCCCGACAGATGTTGTGGTGGACTGCCTGGACTCGATGCCGGGGCTACGGAAGACCGACCTGGTCTTCTACGAGGCGGAAGGCGGCCTCGGCCGGGTCCACGTGACCATCGCCGCGTGCGACAGCGCCGGCAACTATGCCGCGCACAGGGGCAGGGCGCCGCAGCGCGCCAACCTGGTGGAGCTGGTCTGCTGCTCAGCCGACGGCCTGCGCGCCGCACAAGCATTGGCGACGAGGATTGCCGACACGCTCGGCTGGGAGGTGGTGGACACCGAGGCCGATGACGCCCCGGACAGGGGCCGGCCGGCCGGCGACAGCCGCTGAAGTGGTGATGTCCCGCCGACTCGCCCGCGCCTGATTCCCGCCGGCGAGTTCAGCGACGCCCCCTAAGGAGTGCCCTCGGGGTCGGCCGTGGGGACCGGGCCGGGATGCGGGCCGGCTGCCTCGGACTTACGGGCCCAGACGCCGCGGCGCCGGGTCTCGTTCTCCTGGGCCAGGCGGCGCAGGACGGCCAGTACCGGCTCCAGGAGGAGCACGACGACGGCGGCGTGCTCGGCCAGCTTGAAGCGGTCCTCGGTGTCGTCGAGTTCCTTGATCCGGTCCAGGTCGAGCTTCGCGGCGGCAGCGGCCAGTTCGGCGTAGGGCACCAAGTCCTCGGTGCGGTAGTCGGCGCCGATGCGGCCGAGGTCCATGAGGCTCGCAGCGAGGGCGCGGCGGTGCGGCGAGTTCTCGGAGACGTCCCAGCCCATGGCCCGTACCAGCTCGTCGACCCGTGGCGCCTGCTCGTCCACCGCGTCCGTCTCGGCGGCGTCGACCGGCGTGGGGAGCGCGTAGTGCACGACGCCGAGCGTGGCGAGCGGATCGAGGGGCTCGTCCATGGCCGTGAGGACGTCGCGGGTGGCGGCGATCGACAGGCCGCCGCGGGCGGTCAGGGCGCGGATCAGGCGCAGGCGCTGGAGATGCTCGTCCCCGTACAGGCTCAGCGTGGCTCCCAGCTGACGGCCGGGCGGCAGCAGGCCTTCACGCAGGTAGTACTTGATCGTCCCGACCGGTGTTCCGGACAGACGGCTCAGGTCGGAGATTCTCATGTGCGCTCTCGCTCGGTCTGTTCTGTGTGTGACCAGTCTCCCAGGCGCTCCCATGGACCCGCGATTGGGTAGTGTCACTCCCCAGCTGGAAAGTGATACTTTCCAATGCGTCGTCCCCATGCGAAGACGGCACATCCATCCCATTTGTCGATCCGAGCGCCCTGTCGGCGCGCCACCGAAGCTGGAGCCCCTCGTCATGCCCGAACCGACCTCCCTGCCCCGGGTGAGCGCCCGCGGTCTGCTGCGCCGCCGCGGGGTGTGGCTGCCGTCGGCGGTGATCCTCGGCCTGCTGTCGCTCGTCCTGTCCATGCTTTACCTGGGTGCCAACAACGACCCGGTCGGTTCGACGAAAGACCTGCCGATCGCCCTGGTCAACAGCGACCGGGGGGCGGAGGTGGCCGGACAGCGGATCGACCTCGGTGCGCAGATCGCGCCGCAGATCACCGGGTCCGCCGAGCTGAAGGACAAGGTCTCCTGGCAGAAGGTCGATCGCCGCACCGCCGACGACCTGCTCGGTCAGGGCAAGGTGTTCGGCGCGCTCGTCATCCCGGAGGACTTCTCCGCCTCCGTGGCCGCACTCGCCGGGCCGCCCCAGCAGGAACCGCACCCGCCGACCATGACGGTGCTGACCAACCCCGCGGCCGGAAGCTTCGGTTCCGGCATGGCCGCCGAGATCAACCAGAAGGTCGCCGCCACCACCTCCGCGCAGGTGGGCCGCGGGCTCACCCAGGAGCTCGGACGGCACTCCGGGTCCGCCCAGGCCGACGGAGCCGCCGCCCCGGGCACCGCCGCCCAGCTGATGATCGCCGACCCCGTGAAGGTGACCGTCGAGGAGGGGCACCCGCTCGGCACCCACAGCGGCCTCGGACTGAGCGCCTTCTTCTACGCCCTCGTCCTGGTCCTCGGCGGCATGCTGGGCGCCAACGTGATCCACACCCAGGTGGACACGGCGCTCGGCTACATGGCGAACGACAAGGGCCCGTTCCGCTTCGTCAAGCCCGCCCAGCACATGACGCGGCTGCACCACTTCGTGGTCTGCTCGGTGCTCATGGTCGTCCTGTCGATGCTGACCTCCGCGCTCGCGATGGTCGGCGCGGTCGGCGTCGTCGGCATCGACGCCTCGCACCTGGGCCTGCTGTGGATCTTCGGAGCATGCGCCACGGCAGCGATGGGCATCACCGCGCTCGCCCTGCTCGCCGTCTTCGGCACCCCGGGCCCCATCGTCTCCATGCTGGTCCTGATCGGCCTGGCCATCCCGTCGGCCGGCGCCACCATTCCGCTCCAGGCACTCCCGGACTTCTACCGCTTCCTGGCGGAATTCGAGCCGTTCCGCCAGGTGGTCGACGGCGTCAGGTCCATCCTCTACTTCGGTGCGCAGGCCGACGCGGGGCTCGGACGCGCCTGGACCATGACCGCCATCGGCTTCGTCGGGTCGCTCGGCCTCGGTCTCGTCCTCACCCGCCTCTACGACCGCAGGGGGCTGCACCGCTCGGCCCTCCAGCCGGCCCGGCCCCAGCCGCAGTCGTAGCCGCAGCCCGATCCGCGACCGGGCACCCGGTCGGCTCCGGTCGGCTGACCGGCCGCGGGCCGGGTGACCTGGGCGGCATCCGGTCGAACGTGCCGTCCGCGGCCCGGCGACGGAAGCGGGTGCGCGGCGCGGCCGGCCGACGGTGCGAGCGTACGCCGGGCCGGTCGGGGACCCCGTCGTCCCGGCGCATCACCCGACATGCCGACGACCGGCACCCCGCGTAGCGTGAGCGCCGACTACGCAAGGTGTCCGGTGGCGTCGGACGGGAGGCGGGACATGAAGCTCGGTCTGCACTACTGGAACTACTCGACACCGGCCGATCCCGCGCTCATCGCGCCCACGCTCGCGGAGTCGGTGCGGATCGCCGAGCAGGCGGAGATCGCGTCCTTCACCGTGATGGACCACTACTTCCAGATGGAGACCGGCCAGAGCGTCGTCGACGAACCGATGCTGGAGGGATACACCACGCTCGGCTACGTGGCGGCGGTGAGCCAGCGGATGACGCTCGGCCTGATGGTCACGGGCGTGATGTACCGGCACCCCGGCCTGCTGGCGAAGATCGTCACCAGCCTCGACGTGCTGTCGGGCGGCCGGGCGAGACTGGGCATCGGCGCCTCCTGGTACGAGCGGGAGCAGTACGGGCTCGGGGTGCCGGTGGTCCCGGTCGCCGAACGGTTCGAGCGGCTGGAGGAGACCATCCGGATCTGCCTCCAGATGTGGAGCGACGACAACGGCCCGTTCCGGGGCAAGCACTACCAGCTGGCCGAGACGCTCTGCGTACCCGAACCGATCGGCGGGCACCCGCCCATCATGATCGGCGGCGGGGGCGAGCAGAAGACCCTGCTCCTGGTGGCCCGCTACGGGGATGCCTGCAATCTCTTCGCCACCGACCAGGATGAAGTGGCCCACAAGCTCGACGTGCTGCGCGCCCACTGCGACGCGGAGGACCGCGACTACGACGCCATCACCAAGACCGTGATGTACAGCGGCTCGGTGCTGGACAAACCGGCCGCGTTCCTCGCCGACGCCGAGGCGTACGCCGCCCTGGGCATCAGCGAGATCCAGGTGCTGCCCGACCGGCATCCGGTCAGCTACACCCACCAGATCGCCGAACGCATCGCACCCGCCGTCGCCGCGATCGGCTGAGGGCCGTCCCGTAATTCCCGGCGGGTGCGCGACGACGGCTACGGCACCTCGCAATGCGTACGTCTCTCCGCCTTGCGATGCACCGCATCCGACGCCGCGCGCTGATCCACAGGGGATCAGGGGATCAGGGGATCAGGGGATCACGGGACAGCCCTCCTCCGAGGGGGTGCGCCGCGCGCCGAACGGGCCCTACACGCCGGTGGTGCCGTCGACGATCTCCCGGATCAGGTCGAGGTGGCCGTTGTGCCGGGCGGTCTCCTCGATCAGATGCAGGACGATCCAGCGCAGATCGGGGTGGTCGCCGTCGCCGCGCGGGCGCGCGGCCGGTGTGTCCAGGTCGTGGGAGGCGACCAACTCGCGGTAGCGGTTGGTCCGTTCCTCGTACAGCGCCAGCACATCGGCGAGCGGCATGTCCACCGCGATGCGCATCTCGCGGTCGGGGTCCTCGTCCGTCCACGGCCCTTCGTCCTCACCACCGAGGAAGGCCACCTCGAACCAGTAGTACTCGACCCAGCTGAGGTGGTTGATCAGCCCGGCGATCGTCATCAGGGGAGAGCCGGGCAGCGGGGCCCGGCGGGCGTCGTCCGGCGAGATGCCCTCGCATTTCGCGCGTGCGGTGTCGCGGACGTAGTCGAGGAAGGTGGCCAGCTGGGTGCGCTCGTCCCGTGCGGGAGGCGAATCGGTGCGTGTCATCGACGTACACGATCTGCGACGGGACGCCTCCTGTCCATCGGATTGTCCAATGGGGCCCGCCCCTGGGCCCCTGGGCCCACGCCCCGGGGATCGGGCCTCACTACGCTCGTGCACGACCAACTGCGAGCCACCTGGCCGGCGCCGGGAACGAGCGCCTGTCCGGCATGCCCGCACGCATCTGGACTTCACGCTCCACCTGTCTCGCATGGGGTGATGTGTCGATGAGTGACGGATTCTTCTACTCGTACCACCTCGGCTGGAGCCGCCCGGACTCCGAGTCGCTCTTCAACGATCTCGACGCGGCGGGGCTGCGGCTCAGTCACCCGGTCACGAGGCGGGTCACGCTCCTCGGTCCGGGGCCCGGTCCGCGGGGCACCCCGTCGTGGGTGACCAGGGAGCAGCTCGTGCTCCTGGCCGGGCTGCAACGGCTCGACCGCGTCGAGTTCGTGTTGTGGGTGGACAGCGGTGCCGATGTGCCCGCACGCATACGCCGGATGCCGGACGGGGTCGTCGCGCTGGAGTTCGGCTTCGGGCGGCTGACCCCGGACGAACAGGAGGTGGCCGCCAGGGCGATCAGGGAGGCGATAGGGCGGGCCTCCGTCCTCTGCATCGGCTTCGTCGTCGACCGTGAGGGCGCCTCCGTGGCGACCGACTGGAGCGGCGTCGTCATCAACGGAACGACGTACTTCGACAGTTGGCCGGACACGCTCGCCGTGCGGCACGAGATCGCCGCGATGCAGCCGCAGTTGGCGGGGGTGGCCTCGTACGACCAGTCGCCCTGGATGCTGTTCGGGAGCGAGGTGCCCGTCCGGTAGCGAGGTGGCCGTCCGGTGGCGAGGTGGCCGTCCGGTGGCGACGGGTCCGCCGCCCCGGTGCTCCGCTCCCCGACTTCCGTCGTATTCGGCAACTTTGAGCCTTGCATTGGGTCCTGAGGCCCATGCCCCGAAGGGTGCCGGTGTGGTCGGATGAGTGGAATGGCTGAACTGTAGCCGTACACCGGCAAGCTGGGGGACTCGTCGTGTCTGGCATAGGTGGATTTGCGGTTTCGGGCGGTGCCGGCGGGGGAGTCGCCGGTGGGGGAGTCGCCGTGGGCCGGGCGGGGGGCAGGCAGTCCCTGCCGCGTCCGCTGCAGGCGGTGCTGATCCTCGTACGGCTCCTCTTCGCGGCCGCCGTTCTGGGCGGCATCGGTGTGCTGACGGTGGCATCGGCGGTCGACGAGATCGACGGCCGGCTGCTCGGGCTGCTGCTGTACGCGGCGCTGCCGAGCGTGTTCGCTTTCGTGCTCTCGCTGTACGTGCGCACGGGCGGCGTCTGGGTCCGGCGCGGGCTGCTCGCCATGCACATCTGGCTCACCTTCGGCGCGCTGGCGAACCTCGGCGAGGGCGGACGCGGTGTCACGCAGCTGGTGATACCGGTCGCCGTCGTCGTCCTGCTGTTCCGGGCGAGCTCGCGCGAATGGTTCGAGCTGCCCCTCGAACAGCGTGCGCCGCACCGGCGGTTCAGCATCGCGCGCATGATCAGGTGGCGCCGGGACGACGCCGGTCAGACCGCGATGGAATACCTCGGCATGGTCCTGGTGGTCGTGGCCCTCATCGGCGGGCTCGTCGTCACGGGGATCGGCGCCCAGCTGACCGGCGGGTTGCAGGACGCGATCTGCCGGCTCACCGGCAGCGCCTGCCCGGCGCCCGGCAGCAATGTGGAGGCGGGAGGCGGCAAGGGCTCCGGCGGTTCGTCCGCCTCCGGCGGCACCGATGCCGGTGATACGGACGCGGGCGGATCGGTCGCCACGGGCGGCACGGACTCCGGGGGTTCGGACACGGCCGGGGGCTCCGACGCGGCCGGGGGCTCCGACGCGGCCGGGGGCTCCAACGCGGCCGGCGGCACCGACGCCTCCGGCGGATCAGGATCGGCGGGCAGCGCGGGCAACGGCTCGGGCGGCTCCGGAGGCTCCGGCGGCTCCGGCGGCGACGACACCGTCACCCAGGTCGACGACGGCGGCGACGACATCGACAGCTCCGGCGAGCCGGACGGCGGCGACGACCTGGACGACGGCGGTGGCGACGGCGGCGACGACCAGCCCGGCGAGAGCTGCACCTCCGGCGTCGGCGCGTTCTTCTCCTGCGCCGCGCACCAGACCGGCGGCTTCTTCGAGGGCCTGATCGGCGACGGTCTGTGGGGCGACATCACCGGCACGATCGACACGATCATCCACCCCGTCGAGGCCTGGGAAGGCCTGAAGGAATACGGCAGCAGCCTCGGCGACAAGTGGAGCCAGGACTCCAAGGACGCCGGAGACAAGTGGTCCGATGGTGACTACCTCGGCGCGGTCTGGGACTGGACCAAGGCGTCCGGCGGCACCGGCCTGAAGGTCCTCGACGACGTGTTCATCGGCGACGACGTCCGGGACATGTGGAAGAACGGCAACGAGGGCCAGGCGATCGGTACCGGCCTGTGGAACATCGGCTCGCTGTTCATCCCGGGCTACGGCGAGGCCAAGCTCGTCGGCAAACTCGGAAAGCTGGGCAAGCTCGGGAAACTCGGCAAGCTGGGCGAAGTCGCCCAGAAGGCCTCAGAGGCCGCGTCCAAGGCGAAGAAGGCCGCCAAGGCGGGCGATGTCACGGCCGCGGAGAAGGCCGCGCAGGAAGCGCAGCAGCACGCCGACGACGCCGCCGAGCAGGCCGGGCTCAAGGGCTGCACCGTCGGGATGGGCGGTCGCGTACGGGTCCCGTACGGCAGCGGTGCGGGCGTCGGACTGCCCGGCTCCGGCACCGGCCTCCTGGCCGCGCCGCCCGCCTCCGTGCCCGTCGGTTTCCTCATGGGGAAGTGCGACGAGGTCGACCCGGAGAAGAAGGCCGCCGCCGACGAGGCCCAGCGGCTGGCCGACGAGGCGAAGAAGGCCGCGGACGCGGCCAAGCGCCGCAAGGCCCTGGAAGCCGCCCAGAACGAACCGAAGCCGGCCTGGTACAAGGACCTCAAGGACCCGCCGGCCGGGGCCAAGGACGGCGGCGAGGGCAACTGGCAGGAGATCAAGCCCGGCGTCTGGAACTACCCGACCGAGATGGGTGCCCGCTACCAGGAGCAGATCTCCAAGGTGGGCCGCGGCAAGGAGTACCGGGTGCCGCTGGACAAGCTCACCGGGAAGCCGGTCGACTTCGACGGCTGGGACGCCTCGCGGGGTACCTACCTGGAGGCGAAGTACGGGTACACGGGCAAGAAGTACTACAACGCCGAGACCGGGGAACTCGCGCAGGATCTCGCCGACCGCTGGGCCGAACAGGCAACCCGCCAGCTGGACGCTGCACGGGGCAAGCCGGTCGAGTGGCACCTGTCCGATCCCGACGTGGCCACCGCGGCCCGGAAGATGTTCCGGTCTCGGAATATCGACGTTAAGGTGATCAACACGCCGGGAGACATCGTCGGCTGAACGCGGACGCCAGGCGCAATTCCGAAGGTCGAGGGAGAGTCCCGTGCTTCATTTCGTCGTCAACGGTTCTTGGGGCATCCGGAGTGAGGACGTCCGCGAGATCGGCAGACGATGGGCAAAGACTCTCACCGCGCTCGGGGAGCTGGACGGCGCCACATTCGGCGACTGGCACGAGGCCGGGCACGACGATGCCTCCGACCGCGTGGTGCTGCCGTCGCAGGACCCGGTGTCGCACGACGTACTGGTCGATTACATCGAGGACAGGAACCAGGGCCCCGATCTCGACGTGGTCGGCTACACGACTTCCCTCTGGGCGCACAATTCCGGGAAGCTGCGCGTCACCTCGGCCATTCGCGCGGGTGGATCATCGCAGTACATCACGAATTCGATCGCGCTCGTCTTCCGCTCGCGCGAGCTGGACGAATCGACCGAGGTGATCCGGCGGGCGCCAGAAATCCTGCGGATCATCGCCGAGGCATGGGACATCGACGCCGGTCAGGTGTACAACGATTCCCAGTACGACGCGGTGGCCGATGAATTCGACCTGAAGAATTCCGACCCCCGGTGCGGTCGGGCGGTGTACCTCTCCGCCGGGCGGGCGGCGTCGGCGCCCGAGGGGCTCGACGGTACGTACATCCGTACCGCGGCCGACGGCCTGATCATCGATCTCACCCGGGGCGGCACGACCGTACCGGACAACGAGAAGATCATCGAGACCAACAGGGAACTGCGGGCGGCCGGTTCGCTGACGCCGCTCCCGTTGCCGATCGACCGCGACAAGTTCTGACGGCTGCGGGCCCGCACACCTCCGAGCGCCCGCTCACTCCCCGAGCGGGCATACATCTCTCTCAGAGCCAGCCCCGCATCGCCGCGAACCCCAGCAGCAGTCCCACCGCGAACACCCCGAGCCCGAGCGCGAACACCGCGGGCATCACCACCGGACCCCATGCCCCGGGTCCGGCCACCGTGGCGTGCTTCGCCGGGTCGGCCGGGTCGTAACTGACCCGGACCGGCGCCCCGACCCGGAAGCCGAACGGGCCCGGGGCGTGGTCGGTGAACTCGATGTCGCGGCCGTCGCGGGTGCGGAACGCGAAGACGTACTCGGTGGCGTAGCTCCGCTCCATGCCCGGTCCCCGGTCGACCGTCCGGCGGTCCGCGCACCGCCCCTCGGCGCGCTCGCCGTGCCGCACCAGCCGCAGCACCCGGTTCAGGCGCAGCGCGGAACGGATCGCGAACGCGCCGAGGAACAGGCCGAACAGCAGCAGGAACGTGGCCGTGCCGCCGGGCAGGATCTGCATGGACGAGCGCTCCCGGTCCGCTACTTGACCGTGATCGAGTCGACGAACGCGTCGAGGTCCTGCGCGCTCAGCGAGCCCTTCACCGCGTTGAGCCGGACCGCGAACGGCACGTCCTTCGAATCGACCCCCGCCACCACGACCCCCGTCATCCGGGTGCCAGGCGCCGGGGTCCGCTCCTCGCCGCTCGATGTGAACTCGTAGTCGATCCGGCGCGCGTCACGGGCGCCCTCCGCACCCGCGAGCCGCACCTCCTCGGTCTCCTTGCGGGTCGCGCCGACACCGATGCCGGCGCCCGCCGCGGACGCCGCCTCGGCGGCGCTGTCCACGCCCGTGGCGAAGTCGAGCTGCACGGAGACCATTCCGGTGCGCAGCCCGCCCTCCTCCTTGACCGCGACGGCCGCGTTGGCCTTGGCCCGGTCGGCCGCGGGCTGCTCCTTGTAGCCCTTGTCCCCGGGGTAGCCGACGGAGAGGCTCTTGGTGTCGAGCTTGCTCCAGCCCTCCGGGAGTGCGGCGGTCTCCCCGCCGCAGCCGGTGAGCAGGGCGAAGCCGATGGCGGCGGCAGCGGTCGCGCCGATCGTCCGGTACGTCTTCTTCGTCGTCATCGCCTATCGCCTCTTCGTCGTGCCCGGTCGGTGCTTCCCGTACCGCTACTTCGCGCAGTAGCTGTACGGAAGGTACGAGCGCTTGTCGCCCTGCGGAGCCCCGAGGAACTCCGCGTCCGCCAGTGTCTCCTTCTTGTGCTCGTCGGAGATGGAGAATCCCAGACTCATGCCGAGCGAGACCTCGAAGCCGAACTCCTGGGCGTCCGTCTGACCGTTGTACTTCATCCTGCTCGACAGGCCGTCCTCGTACATCAGCTGCTCGAAGGGGTCGGTACCGGTGGGCTTCTGCTCCAGGGAGCGATCGCCGAACAGGTACTCGAACGGGGCGGTGTTGTTGCCGGAGCCGTCCAGCCACTGCTCGGCGACGGCCCGCTTGTCCTCGGTGGCCTGGTCGGTGTCCTTGCCGAAGACGATCGAGTTCGTCACGACCTCGATACCGGTGTCGCCGGAGGAGTCGGAGCCGCTGACCTTGCCGCCGCGCTTGTCCTTGCCCTTCTCGCCGTTGTCGCCGCTGATGTCGCCCTTGCCGCTCGTCGAGCCGTTCTCGACGGTCTGGGTCATGTCGATGCGGACGATCTTTCCGGTCTTCTGGTCACGGGTGACGGTGATCGCCCCGGTCCGGTTGCTCTTCGCGGAAACCGTGCCGCCCAGCGGACCGTCCGAAGCGCCGACCTTGCCCTCCAGGTCGAGCTTGGCGGTGTACGTGTACGACTCGTTGCCGTTGACGTCGTCCTTGGTGATGGTGACCTCGGGGGAGAACTTCGCCTTGCCGCCGAGCTTCGCGCCGAGCTTGTCCTCGTCGCCCGAGCTGATGGAGAGTCCGCCGTCCGCGAAGACGTTGAGACCGATGGTCGAGTAGGAGATCTTCTTGTCCCCGATCTTCTTCTCGACGTCCTTCTTCTTGTCGGCCCACTTCATCCCGGAGTACCAGCCACCGCCGTAGCCGCCGCTGTACTTGGTCGAGGTCTCCCACATCTTCATCTCTTCGATGTCGTCCCGCATCTTCTGGGCTTCTTCCTCGCTCTTGAAGACCCAGGTGTCACCGTTGGTGATCTTGATGCCGCCGCCGACGTCCACATCCGCCTTGCCCAGCTTGCCGAGCTTGACGCCGGGGGTGCTGGCGGTGGCATTGGCCGAGGCGGCGTCCGTGAACGTCATGTAGACCAGCTTGTCGTTCTCGTCGACCTTGCCGTCCTCGTTCACATCCGTCTTGGCCTGGCTGACCTTCTGCTGGAAGCCGTACTCGTTGCCCCACTCGAACCAGCCGATCTTGACCTTGCCACCGACCGTGTCGGAGATGCTGGAGACCTGGCACATCTTGGGCTCGTAGTCGGCGTCCGTCTTCGGCTTCGCGGTGGTGTCGCCGCCACCCGTGGAGCAGCTGCCACCGCCGCCGCCCAGCGAGCTGATGGCGCAGCGGATGCGCTCGCCGATCTGGCCGCCGACACCCGCCATGGACATCGCGCCGATCAGTGTGACGACGAGGACGACCACCCCGAGGTACTCCATGGCGGTGGCGCCGCCGTCCCGCCAGGAGTACGGCTGGTACGGAGCGGGCTCCGGCTCGTCCGCGCGGTCGTCCAGGAGCCGGTCGACGGCCAGCCCCGCCGCCGCACCGGTCGCCAGCGAGACGACCGGCATCAACGTGCCCTCGGTGTCCACGAGATGCCAGGACACGGCCAGTCCGTAGACGAACGCGGCCAGCGGGACGGTGAGGGCGGCGGCGAGGGTCAGCAGACGCGACTCGCGGTACTCGTCGGGCAGGAGCCGGGCGGAGGCCAGGACCGTGAGGACGGTCGTGATGACGTTGGGCACGTGGATCAGGGCCAGACGCCAGCCGAAACTCGTCAGCCGCTCGTCGGAGGCCAGCAGTTCGAGCAGTCCGCGCGACACCAGGTACCCGGCGGCGATGTACACCAGGGCGCCGGCGGCCCAGCTGCGGGTCAGTGCGAAGAACACGCCACTGCTCGCGCCGGAGCCACCACCCCCGTTCCGCGGTGGTATGTGGCCCGCGCCTCCGCTTCCCCAGCCCCCGCCACCCGTCACGGTTCTTCCTCTCCGACGCTCACTTGCCATGCCTGTGCCCGTAGTTCTGCATTCGGGTCGTCGTGAGCGTACGGGTGTACGAGCCGTGTGACCTGGGCCCTTGGCCCCAAAGTCGGGCCCAACGGCGATGCCCCGCCCCGCCGCGAGAAGCGGAGGGACGGGGCGTCGGGGAGGGGAGAGGGGAGAGGGATACGGCCGGGTCAGTCCAGGTCGTCCGCGAACGTTCCCGCGCGTTCGGCCACCTCCGGTCTGCGGACCCGCAGCACGGCGAAGCCGACGACACCGACGACCAGAGCGCCGACGAACACGTACGGCAGCACGTTCAGCGGCCAGACCGGGACCGGCCACAGGTTGCGGTAGAAGACGTAGATCATCGCGGCGGCACCGATCAGCCCCAGGCCCCAGGTGACGAGCAGACCGCGGGCCCCGATCCGGCGGACGAACAGCGGCGCGGCCAGACACACCAGGGCCTGGGACAACCCCGGCGAGGACGAGGCCGAGGTGCTCCGGTCCATCGCCCCGGCCCTGCCGCTGTCCCGCACGAAGCTCAGGCCGTAGGGCGGGTTTCGAAAGTCCCGCCTGGCCGGGGGCGTCCGGCACTTCCCCGAGCTCTCGGCTTCGCTCGAGCAGGGAGACCCTGTCGCTCGCCGCGTCGTCGGCCGTCGGCGCAGCCCGCCGCGCTCTCCGCCCTCCGCCTTGCGAGCGCACGCACCGGACGCCCCCGACCCCGCCCTCCGGGCGGACGACGCCACTTCCG